>NZ_BAAALT010000173.1:0-3666 GCF_039528515.1 Luedemannella flava | reverse complement strand
CGGCGACCTTGCGCAGCAGCCGCTCGGTGGCGTCGGCGGGGGGCCGGTCGCCCGGCTCCCGGCGCAGCAACCCGGCGAGTACGGGCTTGATCTTGCCCGCCCGGCGCGCCGGCGGCGGGTCCTCGGTGGCGATGGCTGCGATCGTGGCCACAGTGGACGCCCGCAGGTACGGCGAGCGGCCCTCCACCGCGAAGTACAGCGTCGTGCCGAGCGACCAGAGGTCCGACTCCTCGCCCCCGACGCCGTCGCGGACGCGCTCGGG
This sequence comes from Luedemannella flava, assembly GCF_039528515.1. Classification (NCBI taxonomy): domain Bacteria; kingdom Bacillati; phylum Actinomycetota; class Actinomycetes; order Micromonosporales; family Micromonosporaceae; genus Luedemannella; species Luedemannella flava. The sequence continues at coordinate 3,404 of NZ_BAAALT010000173.1, read as the reverse complement.
GGCCATGAACGCGGGCGAGCCGATGATGACACCCGTCCGGGTGACGGCCGGGTCGCCGGCGATGGTGGCCAGGCCGAAGTCGGTGAGCACCACCCGGCCGGCGTCGGTGATGAGGATGTTCGCCGGCTTCACGTCGCGGTGCAGGATGCCGGCCGCGTGCGCGGCGACCAGGGCGCCGAGCACGCCCAGGCCGATCTCGGCGGTCTGGGCGGGGGTGAGCGGCCCGTCGGTGTTGACGACCTCGTCGAGCGACCGGCCCGCCACGTACTCCATGACGATCCAGGGGTACGTCTCCGTGGTGAGCACGTCGTAGATGCGTACCACGTTGGGGTGGTTGAGCCGGGCCGCGGACCTGGCCTCGCGCAGCGTACGCGGACGCAGCTCAGCGAGGTCGGCCTCGGTGAGCCCCGGCGGCGGCACGATCTCCTTCACCGCCACGTCACGGTTGAGCGTCTCGTCCACCGCCAACCAGATGCGGCCCATGCCGCCCTGACCGAGCTGGCGGACGAGCCGGTACCTGCCGGCGAGGAGGGGACGTGCGTCGGTCACCAGGTAAGAGCTACCCGATAGACGCGGAAAAGAAAACCTGGACAATGGCGGCTGTGCTGGTGCTCACGAACGAACTCGCGGGCCGTACCGAGGCTGCCGCCGTGCAACAGGCCGTTGATGTGCTGTCGACAGCCGGGCGCGTCGAGCGCGTCACCTGTTCGAGCGCCGACGACCTCGAACGGGCACTTGACTCGCGGTCCGGCCGGACGTTGGTCGTGGTCGGCGGCGACGGGTCGTTGCACACCACGTTGCGGCGGTTGTGGCAGCGCGGCGAGGCGGCGGACTGCGTGGTCGGCCTGATCCCGCTGGGCACCGGCAACGACTTCGCGCGCGGCGTGGGCATCCCGCTGGACCCGGTGGCGGCCGCGCACGCACTGGTCAGCGGCGTGGTGACGCCACTGGATCTGATCGTCGACGACGCGGACGGCGTGGTCGTCAACGCCGTGCACGTGGGCGCCGGGGCCGAGGCCGCGCTGGCGGCACGTCCCCTCAAGCCGTGGCTGAAGATCGCCGCGTTCCCTATCGGCGCGGTGCTGGCCGGCTTCCGGGCGAAGGGCTGGCGGCTGCGCGTGCGGGTCGACGGGGTCCGCGTGGCGAGCGGGCGGCGGCGCGTGCTCATGGTGGGCCTGTCGAACGCGCCCAGCATCGCCGGCGGCACCGCGCTGCTCGGCCCGGACGCGAGCCCGGTGGACGGCCGCGTCGACGTGACGGTGTCGTTCGCCACGGGGCCGCTGGCGCGGGTCGGCTACGCGTGGGCGTTGCGGCGCGGGGCGCATCCGGCGCGCGAGGACGTCCGGCAGCTCACCGGGCGCGAGGTCGCGGTGGCCGGGGATCCGTTCTGGGTCAACGCGGACGGCGAGCTCAGCGGCCCGGTCACGGCGCGCACGTGGCGGCTCGTGCCGGCCGCGTGGCAGCTGCGCCTGCCGGCCGACTCGCCGACGGCGTCGGAGTAGTTGCCGCAGGTCATGTCCCTATAAGTACTAAAAGGACAGAAAACCCAAAAACTCATCCGAGTACGGACTGTACGGTGCGTACCAGTTCTCCCGGATTGAGATGTTAACGATGACTTCCTCGCTCGCACCCGAGACCGCGGCACCGACCGCCGCGCCGCTGTCGCACCGACAGATCGTCGCGGTGATGGTCGGCCTCACGCTCGGCATGTTCCTGGCCGCCCTGGACCAGACGATCGTGGTCACCGCGATCCGCACCATCGCGGACGACCTGCAGGGCCTGCGGGCGCAGGCCTGGGCCACCACCGCCTTCCTCATCACGTCGACGATCACCACCCCGCTGTACGGGAAGCTGTCCGACATCTACGGCCGCAAGCGTTTCTTCGTCGCGGCCATCGGGATCTTCCTCGTCGGGTCGCTGGCCTGCGCGTTCGCCCAGTCGATGGGCGAACTGGCGGCCTACCGCGCGGTGCAGGGCGTCGGCGCCGGCGGGCTGTTCACGCTCGCCTTCGCGATCGTCGGCGACCTGGTCCCGGCCCGCCAGCGCGCCCGCTACCAGGGGTACTTCCTCGCCGTCTTCGGCACGTCCAGCGTGCTCGGCCCCGTCGTCGGCGGCTTCCTCGCCGGCCACGCGACGATCCTCGGTATCACCGGCTGGCGGTGGGTCTTCCTGGTGAACCTGCCGATCGGCGCGGTCGCGCTGGTCGTCGTCGCGCGCCTGCTGAAGCTGCCGCACGTCCGGCGCGAGCAGCGCGTCGACTGGGCCGGCGCGGCCACGCTGACGGCCGGGCTCGTGCCGCTGCTCATCGTCGCCGAGCAGGGACAGGAGTGGGGCTGGGGCTCCGGCCGCTCCCTGCTCTGCTTCCTTCTGGGCACCGCCGGCGTGGTCGCGTTCCTCGTTGCCGAGAAACGGGCCGGCGCCGACGCGCTGCTGCCGCTGCGACTGTTCCGCGACCCGGTGGTGCGGGTGACGTCGCTCGCCGGGATCGTGCTGGGCGCCGGCATGTTCGGCGCGTTCGCGCTGCTGCCGCAGTACCTGCAGCTCGTGCGGGGCGCGTCCGCCACCGAGGCGGGGCTGCAGCTCGTGCCCCTGGTCGTCGGGATCATGGTGGCGTCCGTCGCGAGTGGACAGGCGACGGCGCGCACGGGCCGGTACAAGGCCTTCCCGGTGGTGGGCACGGCGCTCATGATCGTGTCGATGCTGCTGCTGGCCACGCTCGACGTGGACACCCCGTACGCCGTGACGGCCGCGTACATGGTGCTGTTCGGGCTCGGGCTCGGCGGGTGCCTGCAGACGCTCATCCTCGCCGCGCAGAACGCCGTGCCGCCCGCCGACATCGGGGTCGCCACGGCCAGCGCCACGTTCTTCCGGCAGGTCGGCGGGACGCTCGGCACCGCGGTCTTCGTCTCGCTCATGTTCGCCACGGTCGGCCCGCGTATCGGCGACCGGCTCGCGGAGGCGGCCGGCTCCGAACCGTTCCAGCAGGCCCTCGCCGACCCCGCGGTCGCGGCCGACCCGGCGAACCGGCCGGTGCTCGACGCGCTCGCCCGGGGCGGCGACGCGGACGGCAACCTCGCCGGTGTCCTCGACGACTCGTCGTTCCTCACCGCGCTCGACGCGCGGCTGGCCCGGCCCTTCCAGGTCGGCTTCGCGCAGGCCATGGACGTCGCGTTCGTGGTCGGCGCCGCGATGCTGGTGCTCGCCTTCGTGCTCTGCCTCGCCCTGCGCGAGGTCCCGCTGCGCGACGCGCCGGCCGACAACGGCTTCCGCCGGCCGAAGGGCAAACGGCGGGCGCCGGACCGGTCCGGCAACGCCGGCCTGATGCTCGCGCCCGGCGCGGGAACCGCACCGCCCGCCGCCACGGCGCCGCCGGCCACACCGCCGCCCAGTCCCGCGCCACCGCC
>NZ_BAAALT010000172.1:0-18182 GCF_039528515.1 Luedemannella flava | reverse complement strand
GGCCGCAGTCGGCCGGCGAGCGCCGGATCCTGCTGCGTAAGCAGCTCAACGGACTGGTCGCGGCGCACCACCACCGCACCGGGCTGCCGCACGGGAAGATCCACGCCGAGCTGCGCCGCCGGTGCGGCGGGCCGCCCAGCGCCCAGGCCACCATCGAGCAGCTCGAGGAGCGGATCGCCACGATCCAGTCTTTGTAAAGTCCTCTTGACGTAAAGAGAACTTGACTTCATGCTGATGGCATGACGAACTCCTCTGCGATTGACCGCGTCGTCGGCTGGGCGCTGGACCTGGGCGGCGAGAGCTACGGCGACGAGCGCGAGCGCCTGCGGTGGTACGAGGGCATGACGGCGGCCGGCCAGCTCCAGCTGATCGTGCTGCCGTGGGTCGCGACCGGGCTCGTGCTGATCTTCGGCCGGCCGGCGGTGCTGCCCCTGGCCCTGATCATGTCGATCGTCTACCTGTCGGCGTTCATGACACTGGTGTACGTGCGGCGGCGCGGCGTCGACACCGGCGTGCCCCGGTGGACACGCCCCCGGATCATCTTCGCCGTCTTCGGCGGCACACCGTACCTGCTGTTCGGCGGCGTCTGCGTGTGGAGCTACTTCCGGGACGGCGCCACGCTGGTGGGCCTCTTCGTGGGTGCCGCGATCGGCATGGGCTCCCTGGCGATCGGGTTCGTGCGCGACGCGCGGCGTCGTCGGGTTGACGAGGCCGTCGGCATCGCGGACGTCGACTGATGGCACCCCCCGCCGGCCCGGTGCGCGCCACCGGGGCGGACAGCGCGGCGGGCCCGCGCATCCGCGCCGCCCGCAAGGAGGCCGGCCTGACCCAACAGGACCTCGCCAAGGCGGTCGAGGTCAGCCGGCAGACCGTCATCTCGATGGAGACGGGCGACTACGCCCCGTCGGTGTACCTCGCGGTGCGGATCGCGCGCGCGCTCGGCACGACCGTCGAGGCCCTCTGGGGTTGATCCCCGAAGACGACGACAGGGCGCTCCGGCCTCAGCGGTCGGGGCGCCCTGTCGTCGGCACGTCAGTTGGTGGGAATCTCGGGGTCGATGGTCAGGTCGGTGCGCAACTCAGCGCCCCGCCACGTGAACTCGGGGTCAGCGACCACCTCAACGGCGATCTTGACGAGCTTCTCGGCGTACTTGTTGGCGTGGTGGCCACAGAAGAGCAGCTCACCGCCTCCTGCTAGCACGACCCGCAACTTGGCCGCAGCGTTGCAGCGGTCGCAACGCTCCTCGGCGGCGGGCGGAGCCGCCGTAGTCGACGGGGTGAGGGTGGGGGTCACGTTCCTCAGCCTCCTCTGCTGGTCATGCGTGGGGTTGCTGTGTTGCGCCTTGCTGACATGCATGCACCGGCGGGCCGGCGACTGTCTCGGATCACGCATCTTCCAACAGCGGGGCGACCGGGGGCGTTCCCGCCGTCGGTCGATGCGACCGAGGTCACCTGAGCCTATCGCCTCCATGCGACGTGCTCGGGCGACGCGGGCCGCGATTGGGCGCGGCGATGGTCACAGTTGTGTCACGGCACGCTGTGGATCCCCGACACTGAGTGACCACCGAGGCATCAAACGGTCATAACGCCCAGCGGGAACGTGATGCTCGCGACAGATTAGTCCAGATAGTCGCGCAGCACCTGGGACCGGGACGGGTGCCGCAGCTTGGACATGGTCTTCGACTCGATCTGACGGATCCGCTCACGGGTCACGCCGTAGACCTGGCCGATCTCGTCCAGCGTGCGCGGCTGGCCGTCGGTGAGGCCGAACCGCAGCCGCACCACGCCCGCCTCGCGCTCCGACAGCGTCTGCAGCACCTGCTGGAGCTGGTCCTGCAGAAGGCTGAACGAGACCGCGTCGACGGCCACGACCGCCTCGGAGTCCTCGATGAAGTCGCCGAGCTGGCTGTCGCCCTCGTCGCCGATCGTCTGGTCCAGCGAGATCGGCTCACGCGCGTACTGCTGGATCTCGAGCACCTTTTCGGGCGTGATGTCCATCTCCTTGGCCAGCTCCTCCGGCGTGGGCTCGCGGCCCAGGTCCTGGAGCAGCTCGCGCTGGATGCGACCGAGCTTGTTGATGACCTCGACCATGTGCACCGGGATGCGGATGGTGCGGGCCTGGTCGGCCATCGCACGGGTGATCGCCTGACGGATCCACCAGGTGGCGTAGGTGGAGAACTTGTAGCCCTTGGTGTAGTCGAACTTCTCGACGGCGCGGATGAGGCCGAGGTTGCCCTCCTGGATGAGGTCCAGGAACGCCATGCCGCGGCCGGTGTAGCGCTTCGCGAGGCTGACCACGAGGCGCAGGTTGGCCTCCAGCAGGTGGTTCTTGGCGCGGTCGCCGTCGCGGGAGATCCAGTCGAGGTCGCGGCGCAGGGCCAGGACGAGCTTCTCGCCCTCCTCCTCGGCGGCGCGCAGGCGCTCGGCGGCGTAGAGGCCGGCCTCGATCCGCTTGGCGAGGTCCACCTCCTGCTCCGCGTTGAGCAGCGGCACCTTGCCGATCTGCTTCAGGTACGCCCGGACGGAGTCGGCCGAGGCGGTCAGCTCCGCGTCGCGTCGGGCCTGCTTGAGCGCCTCGGACTCCTGGTCGTCCCACTCGAAGTCGTCGGCGGCCTCGGCGTCGGCCTCGGCGGCGACGACCATCGCGGCCGGCTCCTCGACCTGCACGTCGGCGATCTCGGCGGCGAGCTCCTCGTCCAGCTCGACCTCTTCGAGCTCGACGTCCTCGCCGTCGGCCTTCTTGGCGCCGTCGGGGGCGGCCTTGGTCGCCTTCTTGGCGGGGGCGGCCTTTGCCGGACCCGCCTTGGCCGCGGCGGCCTTGGTGGCCTTGGGGGCGGCCTTGGTCGCCTTCTTGGCGGGCGCGGCCTTGGCGTCGTCGTCGACGCTCTCGGCGGCGGGCGCCTCGGCCGGCGACGGGACCGCCTTCGCGGACTTCGCCGCCTTGATCGGCGTCGCCTTGGCGGGCGTCTTCGCGGCGGGGGCGCGGGTGCCCTTCTCGGCCGACTCCGCGGCACCGGCGCGCGCGGTGGCGGCCTTCGACGCGGGGGTGGCGGACCGGGCGGCCGCCACCTTGCGGCGCGGCGTGGCCGCCGAGCCGTCGACGACCACGGTCACGCCGACGTCGGCGAGCGAGCGGAGCAGCTTCTTGGCCTGGCTCGGACCCACGTCGGCGGCGTCCAGGGTCCGGCTCAGCTCCGCCGAGGTCAGCTGACCGCCGGCGGCGGCAGCAGCAGCGATCAGCGAGTCAGTGAGTGAACGGACGTCGGCGCCGGTGTGGCGGAGTTCAGTCACGAACGACCTTCCCGTGGCGTGGTTCGAGCGCGGCCGATCTTCCCTCCACAGGCGCGGCGATGCCGTGTCAGGACGATCGGTGGTATTGGAGACCCCCGGCGTCGTCTCGGCGGGCCCTTTGGGGGCTTTTCGATTCGAGGCACGCGGGCAGGCGTGAATTGTAGCGCTGATCTTCGCGATCATCCCGTCACGGCCCGTGCGCCACCGCCGACGTACACCGGTCGGTCGGTCAGAATGCTCGCAGACGGGCGCCAACGGAGCGAGCAGGCGCGCGGGGCGGGTCGGAGGAGCGGGGGCAGCGTGGACACCAGGCAGGACGTGCGGACGGGCGCGTGGGAGCTGTGCGACCTGGCCGTATCCGTGGCCCGCGAGGCCGCCGGACTGGTCCGGGCGCGCCGCGCCGCGGGCATCGGCCACGTGGCGACCAAGAGCACCGAGACGGACGTCGTCACCTCGGCCGACCGGGCGGCGGAACGGCTGATCACCGACCGGATCCGGCAGGCCCGCCCGGCCGACCGGATCCTCGGCGAGGAGTCCGGCACCCACGCCGGCGACTCGCCGGTGACGTGGGTTGTCGACCCCATCGACGGCACCGTGAACTACGTGTACGGCCTGGGCCACTACGGCGTGTCGATCGCGGCCCGGGTGGCCGACGTGACGGTCGCCGGAGTGGTCCGCGACATCGACAGCGGCGCCGAGTGGCGGGCCGTGCGCGGCGGCGGCGCCTGGCGCGACGACCGCCGGCTCACCGGCAGCGAGGTGACCGACCTGGGCGTGGCCCTGGTCGCCACCGGCTTCGGCTACCAGCCCGACCGACGGGCCCGGCAGGGTGCCGTCGTGGGCGGGCTGCTGCCGCACATCCGCGACATCCGGCGGTTCGGCTCGGCGGCGCTCGACCTCTGTCTCGCCGCGGAGGGACTCGTGGACGCTTTTTATGAAACGGGTCTCAACATGTGGGACTACGCGGCCGGCGGGATCGTCGCGGAGGAAGCGGGGCTGCGCGTCACCGGGCTGTCCGGCGAGCCGGCCGGTGCCGGCATGGTGCTGGCCGCCCCGGCCGCCCTGTACGGCCCGCTGCACGACCGTCTCGTCGAGCTGCATGCCCGCGCGGCCTGAACCGGCTCCCGGGGGCGCCTACGGGGCGGCGCAGGTGCCCGGCGGCAGGTCCGGCTGCTGCAGCACGGCGATCGACTGGTTGACCTCGATGCGGGTGGCCAGCTGCGCGAACCTGTTGCCGAGGTAGACGTCGACCAGGTCGTCCTTGCGCTTGATGTCGAACTGCATGGTCGCCTCGCCGAGGAAGTTCGCGTTCACCAACTGGGCGGCGCCCAGCGCCTTCGGCCCGAACTTGATGATGGCGATGTCGTCGTAGGTGCGGTTGCCGGGCGCGGACTGCATCTTCGTCACCTGGAAGCCCCGCTGCTTGAACTCGGCGCCGATCGTGTTGGCGAGGCCCGGGCGCTTGGTGCCGTTGTAGACGCGCAGCCGGACCTGGCTCTGCTCGGGCATCTTGGCCTGGGCGGGCACGGCGCCGGCCGGGCAGGAGTCGGCGATGGTGGCGCCCGTCTGGGTGTCCTTGGTCAGGGCCATCACGACGGTCACCACGGCACCGATCAGCAGGAGCCCCACGACAACCAGGGCCCGGATGCGTGCGAACGTCATGACGTGGTGCTCCCCGCCTTGTAGGACCCCTGTTGCCACCCCGGCGCGCGTCGGATGCGCCGCGCCGGTCGACCTTGACCGCCAAGAGGTTAGCGCCTGGCGCCGTTCGGCGTGGGGATTGTGGATCGTCTCTCGGCGCGCCGATCGTTGCTTGGCCTGTCCCGCCCCTACCTTTGTGTCGCCTGAGTCACATCGGGAACATTTCTCCGCGCGCTGGCGTACAACGTCCGCAAGAGAACGGGTAAGGTACCGCGCTCGGCTGGGGTTGTTACCACGATGGCGTGGGAACCACAGGGGGCTCGCGAGACTTGGGCGTGGGCATAACAACGTCCGGTAACGCGTTCTGGGCGTGACACAACTTGGGAGAGTGACGAGGGATGGCGACCGACTACGACGCGCCACGGCGTGACGAGGTCGATCTCGGTGAGGACAGCCTCGAGGAGCTGAAGTCCCGCCGCACGGACGCCCAGTCGGGCAGTGTCGACGTGGACGAGGCGGACGTGGCGGACAGCTTCGAGCTGCCCGGTGCTGATCTTGCCGACGAGGAATTGACCGTACGGGTGCTGCCGATGCAGGCGGACGAGTTCCGGTGCGCCCGGTGCTTCCTGGTGCATCACCGCAGCCAGTTGGCGACCGAGCGCAACGGTGAACTGATCTGCCGCGAGTGCGTCTGAGCAGCTACCGGGACAGATGAGCCCTGCGGTGGGGTTGGGGCGACCCCACGGCGGGTACCCGATGATGCGTCGCTGCCCCACAATCGGTGGCGACGTGGCGGGGGCCTAGCCAGCCGGAGGGTTCACTGATGACGAAGCACGAAGAGGTGCCCGACGTGACGTCGGGCACAGCCGTGCCCGGCACCGGGGCCGGGTCGGGTTCCGGGTCCGACCACCGATCGGACCCGGGGGACGCGGGCGCGGTTGACGTGAAGCCCGGTGTGGCGGTGCCGGCACCGCGCACCGAACTGGCCGGAACGGCCGCGGCGGGTGCCGCCGCGGACGCACCGGTGGTGGGTGAGGTGGTCGCGGGCGCGACCGCCGCTGGTGACGGCGTCGGTGCGGACGGCACCGTTGCGGACAGCACCGTTGCGGACAGCATCGGGGTGGGCGGCACCGGGGCGGGTGGCGCCGGTGCCGGTAACCCGGATGAGGCCGTGGCCGACGCGCTGGCGCGGCTCACGGCCGACGATCTGGCGCCCAAGGAGCGGCGCCGGCTGCTCGGTCAGCTGGCGGGCGCGATGCGTCAGCGGGGCTTCCGCGACATGTTCCGGCCGAAGGCGGCCATGGGATGGCTGTCGGATCTCGTGGCCGACGTGGCGCCGCGCATTCCGATGCGCAACGCGGCCACGCTGCGCGCCCACTTCCCGGGCGCCAGCGACGCCGAGATCGCCGACAAGCTGGTCCGCAACGCGGCCCGGGCGACGGCGGCCATCGGCGCCGTCGGCGGCGGCGTCGCGGCCGTGGAATGGGCGGCCCCGCCCGCCCTGTTGACCGCGCCGGTGCTGCTGGCCGCGGAGACGGTCGCGGTGGTCGCCGTCGAGATCAAGCTCATCGGTGAACTGCAGGAGATCCACGGCCTGCCGATCGCGGCCACCGGGAAGTACCGGGCCGTGGCCCTGGTGCAGGCGTGGGCGGCCCGGCGTGGCGTGAACCTGCTCGTCCCGGGCCGGGGCGCCGCGGCGGCGCTGGGCACGGCTGCGCGTCTGGAGCTGCGCGACCGGCTGCTGCGCCGGTTCGGGCGCAACCTGACGACCCTGGGGCCGGTGCTCACCGGCGCGGCCGTGGCCGCGTTCCTGAACCGGCGGGCGACCCAGCGCCTGGCGGAGGAGGTCCGCGCGGACCTGGCCCGCCAGCGGCGCACCGCGATCGAGGGCTGACCACCGGCCGGGTTACCCGACCGGCCCGCGGTGCTGGCGGCCCGCAGTGCTGGCGGCCCGCGGTGCTAGCGGCCCGCGGTGAGCGCGGCGACGAGGCGGTCCGGCCGGCGGGAGCTGATCAGCCAGTACGGCGTGGGATCGGCCGGATCGTTGAGGTCGACGCGCACCGTGCCGCGCACCCACGGCCGGATGATCACGAAGGCGAGCGGGTCGGCGTCGACGCCGAGCAGTTCGCGGCGCTCCTGCGCGTCCACGGCGTACGCCCCGGCGATGAACTCCCGCGGCAGGTTCGCGTCGTCCACGCGCAGGCGCTCGGCGTCAACCCGCACGCCGATACGGCTCAGCCAGGCCATGGCGCCGAGGAGCAGGACGGCGCCCACGATGATCGCGCCGTCGCGGATGCCGGGGGCGCCGAGGGTCAGTTCGGCGCCGAGCCCGGCGCCCAGGAGCGCGCCGACCGGCCACGCCCACCATGGGACGACGAGCCGCTCGCGGTGCAGGGTCGGGTCAGCCACGTTAGGCAGGGTAGCGAGGGCGTCGGCCGCCGCGGCGGGCGGCGGGTGGGCCCTGGATGATGGACGTATACGTGAGGGGGAACGCTGGTGAACGAGCCTGACGCGCGGGTACGGGTGCTGGTGCGCCGGATCGACGAGGGCGCGACGACGCCCGCGTACGCCCACCCGGGCGACGCGGGGGCCGACCTGTACGCCGCGGCGGAGGTGAAACTTGCGCCGGGGGAGCGGGCGCTGGTCCCCACCGGGGTGGCGATCGCCCTACCGCCCGGGTTCGTGGGATTGGTCCACCCCCGATCGGGTATGGCGCACAAGTTGGGCGTCACGGTCCTCAACGCCCCGGGTACCGTCGACGCCGGGTACCGGGGGGAGATCATGGTCAACTTGATTAACCATGATCGCGATGCGACCGTGGTGATCGCCCGCGGCGACCGGATTGCTCAGCTTGTCGTCCAGCGGGTCGAACAGGCAGACTTCGTGCTGGTTGAAGAGCTGCCAGACTCCGTACGGGGAACGCAGGGACACGGCTCGACGGGCGGACACGCCGCGCTTGGCGCGGTCGGCCACCCGCGCGCCACGGAGGAGGAATGGTGATCTTCTCGCGGCAGCGCCCCGGCGCTGGGCGACACACACCCGGGCGCCACGCGGCGCACGGGTCCGCTGACCAGTCAGCCGCCACGCGGCGCGCCGACCGGGAGCCGCTCGAGGTGCCCGCGCACGGGCCCTACGATGTCACCGCCGCCCCCTCCGACAACCTGCCCCGGCTCGACCTGGGCGCCCTGCTGATCCCCGCCGTGGATGGCGTGGAGCTGCGGGTGCAGGCTCAGCCCGGCGGCCAGGTGCAGCAGATCATGCTGGTGGACGGCGAGAGCTCCGTGCACCTGGGCGCCTTCGCCGCCCCGCGCTCCGAGGGCGTGTGGGACGAGATCCGCACCGAGATCACCGAATCGCTCGCCGCCGACGGGGGCCGGGCCTCCGAGGTCGACGGGCCGTACGGGCCGCAGCTGCACGCCCGGCTGCCCAACGGCGCCGAGCTGCGCTACGTCGGCATCGACGGGCCGCGCTGGTTCGTCCGCGCGGTGTTCCAGGGCGCCGCCGCCCTCGACCCCGACGCCTCGCCCCGGCTCGCGCTGGTGCTCGACGGCCTCGTGGTGGTCCGCGGCGACCAGGCCATGCCGGTGCGCGAGCCGCTGCCGCTGCGCCTGCCCAAGGAGATGGTGGCCCACATGGAGGCCAACGCCGCCGACGCCAACGCCGACACGGGGGAGTCGGAGAACCCCGATGGCTAGCGAGCCGGACGATACGCGCGCGGCGGCCAAGGGGGCCGCGGAGAGCCGTCCCAACGGCCTCAGGCGCATGCTGCGCCGGTTCACCGCCAGCGAGGCGGAGATCGAGGCCGAGGAGCTGCAGCGCGACGTGGCCCGCCACGGTTGCCAGCCGGCCCGCGAGGCCGAGCGCGGGCAGCTCGTCAGCGTCACCGGCCGACTGCGCACCGTGGTCTATACTCCGCGTACCACCGTGCCCACGCTCGAGGCCGACCTGTACGACGGCAGTGACGTGGTCACCCTGGTCTGGTTGGGCCGTCGGCAGATCGCCGGCATCGAGCCGGGCAGGGCGCTCACCGCACGCGGTCGGGTCGCGCTCCGTGACGACCGCAAGGTGATCTACAACCCGTACTACGAGCTGGAAGCGGCGCCGTGACACGACACAGCGACAACCGCACCACCCGGTCCGGCACCAACCAGGCCGAATCCGACGACGCCGCCCTCACCGAGGTCGTCTTCGGCGATCTCCCGCCGGACCAGCGTGCCGCGGTGGCCGAGAAGGCCGTCGCGGAGGCGATCTTCGGCGACCTGGACGCCCTGGACGAGACGGACGCCGCGCACGGGACGGCCGCCGGCCGCCGGTCCAGCGACGATTCCGAAGACGACGAGGAGCCGCTGCCGAGCTTCACCGAGCAGGTGGCCCAGCAGTTGGGCGGCGTGCGCGGATTGCTCGAGTCCAGCATCCCGGTGATCACCTTCGTCGTGGCGAACGTCGTCGGCGGCTGGTTCGACCTGTCCTGGCGGCTCAACCTCGCGATCGTGCTCTCGGTCGCCACCGCCATCGGCATCGCGATCTTCCGGCTGAGCCGTAAGCAGCCGATCCGGCATGCCGTCAACGGCCTGTTCGGCATCGCGCTGGGTGCCTGGCTGGCCTACCGCTCCGGCGACGAGCGCGACTTCTACCTGCCCGGCATCTTCCTCAGCCTGGGCTACGCGGTGGCGATGCTGGCCTCTGTGGCCTTCCGTCAGCCGCTGGTCGGCTGGATCTGGTCGGTCGTCGTGGCCGGCGGCAGCAAGCAGTGGCGCTCCGAGCCGCCGATGGTGCGCACGTTCGGGTGGCTCACCGTCGTGTGGGCGGCGATCTACATCCTCAAGACCGGCGTCCAGACGGTGCTCTGGTACGCCGACCAGGCAACCGCGCTGGGCATCGTGCGCCTGGTGTTCGGCTACCCGCCGTACCTGCTGCTCCTGGCCTTGACCGTGTGGGCGGTGCGCCGCACCCGCGACCGGATGGCGACCACGGCGTAGCTCAGACGGCGTCGCTGCCGAGCATGACCTCGCGGACCGTGTCCTCGACCTGTGCGGTGCAGACGAAGACCAGCTCGTCGCCGGCCTCCAGCGGGTCGTCCTGGCTGGGCGCGATGACCCGCTTGCCGCGCAGGATGGCCACGAGCGCCGCGTCGCGGGGCAGCGGCACGTCCCGCACGGCCTGGCCAACGTACGGCGCGGAGTCCGGCAGAGTGATCTCCACCAGGTTGGCCTGGCCCTGCCGGAAGGTCATGAGCCGCACCAGGTCGCCGACCGTGACCGCCTCCTCGACCAGGGCGGCCATGAGGCGCGGCTTGCTCACCGCGACGTCGACGCCCCACTGGTCGGTGAACAGCCACTCGTTCTCGGCCCGGTTGACGCGGGCGACCACGCGGGGCACCGCGAACTCGGTCTTGGCGAGCAGCGAGAGCACCAGGTTGGCCTTGTCGTCGCCGGTGGCGGCCACGACCACGTCGCACTCGGCGAGGTTGGCCTCCTGCAGGCTGGCCAGCTCGCAGGCGTCGGCCAGCACCCATTCGGCCGACGGGACCCGCTCGGGGCGCAGCGCCGTGGGCTGGCGTTCGATGAGCAGCACCCGGTGCCCGTTCTCGATGAGCTCCTGGGCGATGGAGCGGCCCACGTTGCCGGCCCCGGCGATCGCCACCCGCATCGAACCTGGTTTGCGCATCTCAAGCTCCCCGCGCTCAGATTCCGGCCGGCGCGTTGCCGGTGACCTGCGTGACAGCGTCGATGATGTCGTCGGTGACAAGCATGAAGACCTGGTCGCCGTCCTGCAGGACCGTCGACGCGGTCGGCAGGGTGCCCAGGCCGAAACGCATGATGTACGCCGCCCGCGTGCCGCTCGCGTCCTCCAGGGCGCGCAGCGGCTTGGAGATCCATCCGGCGTGCAGCGGCACCTCCATGATGGTGACCAGGCCGGTCGGGTCACGCCACAGCTCGATCGTGCCCTCGGGCAGCAGGTGGCGCACCATGCGGTCGGCCGTCCAGCGCACGGTGGCGACGGTCGGGATGCCGAGCCGCTCGTACACCTCGGCGCGCTTCTGGTCGTAGATGCGGGCGACCACGCGGCCGACGCCGAACGTCTCGCGGGCCAGCCGGGCGGAGATGATGTTCGAGTTGTCGCCGCTGGAGACGGCCGCGAAGGCGTCGGCGCGCTCGATGCCGGCCTCGATGAGCACCTCGCGGTCGAAGCCCATGCCGGTGACGGTGAGGCCGGTGAAGTCGGCGCCGAGGCGGCGGAACGCGTCGGGGTTCGAGTCGATGACGGCGACCGTGTGGCCGCGGCTCTCCAGGCCCTGGGCGACCGTCGAGCCCACCCGACCGCACCCCATGATCACGACGTGCACGTCTACCCCTGCCCGCTGTCCCCGCGCTGATCGAGACCACAATGATCCAGATCGCGATGATCGTTATCTGGTCTCCCGAGCAGACGGTACACCGTTACCGATGTCCCGCCACGATCACCCACCGGGCCGTCCCGCGGGCGCGACGCCCGTACGCTGTTCGGTTGTGGCCACTCCCACCTCGCTGCTGAAGCGGCTGGTGCTCGGTCGACCGTTCCGGTCCGACCGCCTTCAGCACACGCTTCTGCCGAAGCGCATCGCGCTTCCGGTCTTCGCCTCCGACGCGCTCTCCAGCGTCGCGTACGCCCCCGATGAGATCCTGCTGACGCTGTCGATCGCCGGCGCCACCGCCCTGACGTACTCGCCGTGGATCGCCCTGGCCGTCGTTGTGGTGATGCTCACAGTCGTCGCCTCCTACCGGCAGAACGTCCACGCGTACCCGTCCGGCGGCGGCGACTACGAGGTCGCCACCGTCAACCTCGGCCCGAAGGCCGGCCTGGGCGTGGCCAGCGCCCTGATGGTCGACTACGTGCTGACCGTGGCCGTGTCCACCGCCTCCGGTGTGGCGCAGCTCGGCTCCGTCTGGGGCTGGGTGGGCGAGCACAAGGTGGGCGTCGCGGTCACCGCGATCGTCGTGCTCACCGCGATGAACCTGCGGGGCATCCGGGAGTCCGGCAGCGCGTTCGCGATCCCGACGTACGGCTTCATGATTTTGATTCTGGGCATGGTGCTCACCGGCCTGTTCCGGATCTTCGTCCTCGGCGAGGACCTGCGGGCGCCCAGCGCGACCCTGGAGATCACGGCCGAGCACTCGGTGAGCGGGCTGGCGTTCGGGTTCCTGCTGCTGCGGGCGTTCTCCTCCGGCTGCGCGGCGCTGACCGGCGTGGAGGCGATCTCCAACGGCGTGCCGGCCTTCAAGAAGCCCAAGAGCACGAACGCGGCCACCACGCTGCTGCTGCTGGGCTCACTCGCCGTGACCATGCTGGTCGGCATCGTGTGGCTGGCCAAGCTCACCCACCTGCAGTTCGTCGAGGACCCCGACCTGCAGATCGTCGCCAGCCCCGAAGGGTACGAGCAGAAGACCGTCACCGTGCAGCTCGGTCAGGCCGTGTTCGGCGACTCTTTCATGGTCATCATCATCGCCATCGCGACGGCGTTGATCCTGTTCCTCGCCGCGAACACGGCGTTCAACGGCTTCCCGGTGCTCGGCTCGATCCTCGCCCAGGACCGCTACCTGCCGCGCCAGCTGCACACCCGCGGCGACCGGCTGGCGTTCTCCAACGGCATCATCTTCCTGGCCGTCTTCGCGATCGTGCTGATCGTGGCGTTCCAGGCCGAGGTCACGCGGCTGATCCAGCTCTACATCGTGGGCGTGTTCGTGTCGTTCACGCTGTCGCAGACCGGCATGGTGCGGCACTGGAACCGGCTGCTGCGCACCGAGCGCGACCCGGCCGCCCGCCGCAGGATGACGCAGTCGCGGGCGATCAACGCGTTCGGCCTGTTCCTCACCGGCGCGGTGCTCATCGTCGTACTCATCACGAAGTTCCTGCTCGGCGCCTGGATCGCGATCGCCGCGATGGCCGTGATGTTCCTGATCATGACGGGCATCCGGCGGCACTACGACCACGTCGCGCGGGAGCTCGCGGCGGCCGACACGCGGCCCACGCTGCCGGCCCGCAACCACGCGCTGGTGCTGGTCAGCAAGGTGCACCTGCCGACGCTGCGGGCGCTGGCCTACGCGCAGGGCACCCGGCCGGACACCCTCACGGCCGTCACGGTCAGCGTCGACGAGCACGAGGCGCGGGCGCTGCAGGCCGAGTGGGACCACCGCCACCTCGACGTCCCGCTCACGGTGATCGACTCGCCGTACCGGGAGATCACCCGTCCGGTGATCGACTTCGTCAAGGACCTCCGCCGTACGTCACCCCGCGACGTGGTCACCGTCTTCATTCCCGAGTACGTCGTGGGCAAGTGGTGGGAGCACCTGCTGCACAACCAGAGCGCCCTGCGCCTGAAGGGCCGGCTGCTGTTCGAGCCCGGCGTCATGGTGGTCAGCGTGCCCTGGCAGCTCGGCTCGGCCACCACCAAGGACCTCGACAAGCTGGACCGTTCGTTCGGCCGCGACGTCCTGCGCGGCCCGCGCCACGCCTACGACGAGCCGGTCAGCCCGTCGTCGACCGAGATGCCGCGCACTGAGATACCGCGCACTGAGACACCGCGCACTGAGACACCGCGCACTGAGATGCCGCGCACTGGGACGACGCGGTCATGAGTTCGTCCGCGGAACCCGACCTGCTCGTCATGGAGGACGAGCTGGTCGGGACCGAGCTGGAGTGCGAGGTCGGCCCGGTGGCGCACGGCGGGCACTGCGTGGCCCGGGTTGACGGCCGTGTCGTGTTCGTCCGGCACGCGCTGCCGGGCGAGCGGGTGCGCGCGGTCGTCACGGAGGTGCGCCGCGGGTACCTGCGCGCCGACGCGGTCACCGTGCTGACAGCCTCGCCCGACCGCGTCACGCCGCCCTGCCCGTACGCGGGTCCGGGCCGCTGCGGCGGCTGCGACTTCCAGCACGCCACGCTCGCCGCTCAGCGGTCCCTCAAAACCGCGGTGGTACGCGAGCAGCTCCAGCGGCTCGGCGGCCTCACGGCCGACCAGGTCGACGCCCTGGGCGTCGAGGTGGTCCCGGTAGACCCTTCGTCTGGCGGTCCTGCGTCTGGCGGTCCTGCGTCTGGCGGTCCTGCGCCTGAGGGTCTGGGCTGGCGGACCCGGGTGCAGTACACGGTCGACGCGGTCGGTCGCGCCGGCTTCACGCTGCACCGGTCCCACGAGGTGATCCCGGTGGACCGGTGCCTCATCGCGGCGCCGGCCGTTCAGGCGGCCGAGGTCGAGGGTTCGCCGGTCACATCGCACCGCTGGCCGGACACCGACCGGGTCGAGGTCGTCGTGTCCAACCGCGAGAGCCCGGTGAGCATCGTGCGGGAGACCGGGCGGGAGCGGCACCTCGTGGCCGGCCCGGCGACCGTCCGGGAGAGCGTGGCCGGGCGCGAGTGGACCCTGGGCGCCGGCGCCTTCTGGCAGGTGCA
The DNA here is from genome assembly GCF_039528515.1 of Luedemannella flava. Taxonomy (NCBI): domain Bacteria; kingdom Bacillati; phylum Actinomycetota; class Actinomycetes; order Micromonosporales; family Micromonosporaceae; genus Luedemannella; species Luedemannella flava. The sequence goes on along the minus strand of NZ_BAAALT010000172.1, from coordinate 3,828 downwards.
CCCGGCCGCCGCCGCGACGTTCGCGGCGACGGTCGTGGAGCTGCTGGACCCGCGCGAGGGCGAACGGGCCTGGGACCTGTACGGCGGCGCCGGCCTCTTCGCCGCCGCGCTCGCCCCGCGGCTCGGCGTGACGGGCCGCCTCACGGTGGTCGAGTCCGACGCGCGGGCCGTGGCCGTCGGCCGCCAGGCGCTCGACGACCTGTGGACCGTCCGGTTCGTACACGCCCCGGTCGAGCGCGCCCTGCGCGACCGCCGGTGGACCTCGGTCGACCTGGTCGTGCTCGACCCGCCCCGCGCGGGCGCCGGCCGCCAGGTCGTGGACGCCATCGTGGCCCGCTCGCCGCGTGCGGTCGCCTACGTGGCCTGCGACCCGGCCGCACTGGCCCGCGACGTGCGTACGTTCATCGACCACGGCTGGCACCTGACCGCCCTACGGGCCTTCGACGCGTTCCCGCAGACCCACCACATGGAGTGCGTCGCGCTCCTGACCCCTTCGCGCTAGCGGCTTAAAGGCTTCGGCTCCACCGTCGGTCGGCGTCGCCGGCATGGTCTCGCTCCGCCCGACGCCGCCCGGACGGGGCGCGCCCTCGTAGCTGATCTTGTAGGCCCGTGCCGCCGCCACCGGGGCGGCCTGTGATCATGGTGCCCGGGCGGTGTGCCGGGCGTTGCGCAGTGGCCGTTGATCCGGGTCGGCCCAGGCCGGCGGGATGAACTCCGGCAGCCCGTCGTCCGCGAGCCGGACGCGCCAACCGCCCGGCTCGTGCACCAACCCATGGTGAACGCGGCATAGGAGGACCCCGTTATCGACGGCGGTCCTTCCGCCGTCGACCCAGGAGACGAGGTGGTGCCCGTCCGTCCAGCGGGTCGGGCGGTCACAGGCCGGGAAGGCGCAGCCGCCGTCCCGCACCCGCAGCGCCTGCCGGATCGGGCCGGTGAACAGGCGTCGCGCGCGCCCGACGTCGAGGACCTGGCCGTCGCCGCCGAGCACCGCCGGCAGGATCATGGCGTCGCAGGCGAGCCGCCGCACGACCGCCGGGCTGAACCGCTCACCGCCGTCGCCGCTGGCCACGCCGAGTTCGTCGCGCAGCGCCTCGAACCGGGTCGTTACCACGATCTGCGGGAGCTGCCCACCCTGCGTGGGAAGCCCGCCCTCGCGCATGACCCGGTCGCAGATCTCCACGAGCGCGTCCGCGCGGCGCTGGTCGGCCGTCCGGTCGTCGCCGACACCCCGCAGGTTCGCGAGTGGCCCCAGCGCCGTACGCAGGACGGCCGCGCCCTCGCGGCCGAGGTAGCCGCGCACCACTGTGCCGCCCCAGTCGTCGTCGAACAGAGTGAGGCGACGCCGGTGCCGCGTCCGCCGCTCCGCCGCTTCCAGCGACCGCAGTTCGTGGTCGTCGGCCAGTTCGGGCGCGATGGTTGCCAGCGCGTGCCGGCCGACGGTCCGCAGTTCGGCGGGCCCGAGCACGGCGGCCTGCCCGATCAGGAACTCCTCGACCTGATCAACGATCTTGTTCGCCGGGCCGGCGACCTCGTCCGCGCCGACGACCGCGGTCGCGCCGGCTACATCGTCCGGGCCGGCCACGTTGGCCGCGTCGGTCACCGTGTTCGCGCTGGCTACCGTGTCCGCGCTGGCTACCGTGTCCGCGCTGGCTACCGTGTCCGCGCCGGTAACAGGGAACTGGCCCGCGTCGTCGACGTGCAGCGCCGTGACGGCCCCGAGCACGGCATGCGCCTGCTCGGTCGTGAGGTCGCCGGCCGCTAGGGCGGCTGCCGTGACGGGCCGGTCGCGCAGCAGTCTGGCCAGCCGGGTCATCGCTGCGGCCGCCGGCCCGGAGACGCGCAGCCGCCAGCGCACCCAGGCCGTCGTCGACGTCGCGCCCAGCTCGCGGGCCAACGCACGGGCGTCGAACTCGCCGAGCAGCCGCAGCCTGAGCCCGGCCAAGCGCTGCTCCAGGACGTGCACGGCCTCGCATGCGGCGACCAGCTCGTCGTCGCCGCGCGACCAGTCCGGTCGCGCGGCGAGCGCCGAGACGGCGCCATCGATGGCGTCGAGCTCCCCCGTGAGCACGGCCCAACATTAGTACATACATTCGAAGATCGGAACCTGTCCCGAGGGTGCCTCGTATAGGTAAGCAGAGCTGAAGCTCAACGCTCCACTATGGAATCGGATAGTTAGCTGACCGGGGCGGGGCGGATGGGGGAGGATGGCGGCATGGTCGACCGGACCCAGCGACACCCGCTCGTCGCCGTGACAGCGGCGAGCGGGCAGCTCGGTCGGCGGGTGGCCGCCCGGCTCGCCGCCGCTGGCTTCCCGCACCGGCTCGTCGTGCGCGACGCCACGCGGGCGCCGCAGCTGCCCGGGGCGGAGGTCGCGGTCGCCGACTATGCCGACCCGGCCGCGATGGGGGCCGCGCTGGCGGGCGTGGACACCGTGCTGCTCATCTCGGCGACCGAGGCGGCCGACCGCGTCGCGCTGCACACCACCGCCGTGGACGCCGTCGTGGCGGCCGGCGTGCGGCACCTGGTCTACGTCTCGTTCCTCGGCGCCGGGCCGGACGCGACGTTCACGTTCGCCCGCGACCACTGGCACACCGAGAAACACATCGAGAGTACGGGCGTTGCGCACACGTTCCTGCGCGACAGCCTCTACCTGGACGTACTCCCGCATTTCGTGGGCGCGGACGGCGTGTTGCGCGGACCCGCCGGCGACGGACGGGTCGGCGCGGTGGCCCGCGACGACGTGGCCGACGTCGCGGCGGCGGTCCTGCGCGATCCGGCGTCCCATGCCGGCCGTACCTATGACGTCACCGGGCCGGAGGCGGTCACCCTGGCTGAGGTGGCCGGCGCACTGACGGCCGCCACGGGCCGGGTCATCACGTACCACCCGGAGACCCTCGAGGAGGCGTACGCCTCCCGCGAGCGGTTCGGCGCGCCCGGCTGGGCGGTGGACGGCTGGGTCACGTCGTACGCCGCGATCGCCGCCGGCGAGCTGGACGTCGTGAGCGACACCGTCACCACGGTGGCCGGGCATCCGCCGATGACCTTCGCGGAACTGCTCGCCGCCCACCCGCCCAGGCTCGCCAGCCCGTAGCGCGGCTCAGGTGACAGCGCGGCTCAGGTGACAGCGCGGCTCAGGTGACAGCGCGGCTCAGGTGACAGCGCGGCTCAGGTGACAGCGCGGCTCAGGTGACAGCGCGGCTCAGGTGACAGCGCGGCTCAGGTGACAGCGCGGCTCAGGTGACAGCGCGGCTCAGGTGACAGCGCGGCTCAGGTGACAGCGCGGCTCAGGTGACAGCGCGGCTCAGGTGACAGCGCGGCTCAGGTGACAGCGCGGCTCAGGTGACAGCGCGGCTCAGGTGACAGCGCGGCTCAGGTGACAGCGCGGCTCAGGTGACAGCGCGGCTCAGGTGACAGCGCGGCTCAGGTGACAGCGCGGCTCAGGTGACAGCGCGGCTCAGGTGACAGCGCGGCTCAGGTGACAGCGCGGCTCAGGTGACAGCGCGGCTCAGGTGACAGCGCGGCTCAGGTGACAGCGCGGCTCAGGTGACAGCGCGGCTCAGGTGATGACGAGCTGGCCGTCCGTCACCGTGACCGTGAGCGCCGTGAGGGGAGCGAACGCGGGCGGGTTGACCACCGCGCCGGTGGTGGCGTCGAACGCGCTGCCGTGGCAGTTGCAGGTGATCCTGCCATTGCTGACGCCGGCGACGAGGCAGCCGGCGTGGGTGCACACGGCCGTGAAGGCATGGAAGACGTCAGCGGTCGGGCGGGTGACGACGACCTGATGCTCGGGGAAGACCTGACCGCCGCCGACCGGCACGACGGCCGCGT
>NZ_BAAALT010000171.1:0-586 GCF_039528515.1 Luedemannella flava | reverse complement strand
GAGCCTCGGACGAATACTACTGGGGGTAGAGCACTGTTAAGGCTAGGGGGTCATCCCGACTTACCAACCCTTTGCAAACTCCGAATACCAGTAAGTACTATCCGGGAGACACACGGCGGGTGCTAACGTCCGTCGTGAAGAGGGAAACAACCCAGACCGCCAGCTAAGGTCCCAAAGTCATGGTTAAGTGGGAAACGATGTGGGAAGGCACAGACAGCCAGGATGTTGGCTTAGAAGCAGCCATCATTTAAAGAAAGCGTAATAGCTCACTGGTCGAGTCGGCCTGCGCGGAAGATGTAACGGGGCTAAACCATGCACCGAAGCTGCGGCAGCGACACTATGTGTTGTTGGGTAGGGGAGCGTTCTGTAAGCCTGCGAAGGTGTGCTGTGAGGCATGCTGGAGGTATCAGAAGTGCGAATGCTGACATAAGTAACGATAAAGCGGGTGAAAAGCCCGCTCGCCGGAAGACCAAGGGTTCCTGTCCAACGTTAATCGGGGCAGGGTGAGTCGACCCCTAAGGCGAGGCCGAAAGGCGTAGTCGATGGGAAACAGGTTAATATTCCTGTACTTGGTGTTACTGCGAAG
>NZ_BAAALT010000170.1:0-2684 GCF_039528515.1 Luedemannella flava | reverse complement strand
TGAATGCCTCGCAGAGGTCGACCCCGTTGACGTGCTAAAACACGAACGTGAGGCTCTGCAGCTTCACGTTGCACATCTGCAAACTGGCTGCTAGAGTCCGGTGCGTGTTAGGTGGGCTGCAACCCATCCTGCACTGGGGCAGACCTCTTGCGAGGCCTACCTACTCTTACGGCGCGGTCGTTTAACGACCGCGCCGTAGTCGTGCTCCCGAAAGAGATCGGGGAGCCTCGAAAGTTAACCATCGCGGGTCACCCTCCGTCAAGCCGCCTGGTCAGAGGCTGTCTGTCGCGCCACGACGCATTTTCTCGAAGCTTGGTGTCATGGTGACACCCAAAATTCGGATCATGGCGCGTATGATAGCTGTACGACAACTCGAACGGCCCATACATCTGTTCGAATGCCATGTCAAGTCACGCATCGTGAGGGGTTGAGCACAAGTGTCGCCCGACGACGAGTCCGGTACCCGCAAGCTTCCTATGGACAGCTGGGAGCAGCGGCTCACTAGCTCGATCGCGACTGCGATTCGTTACTGGCGTGACCAGCGGGGCATGACCGCGAAGGACGTCGAGGCGGCCACGTGGAGGCTGGGGCATCGGGTGCCCAAGTCCGTGATAGTGAATCTGGAGAATCGCCGGCGAGAGTCTATTTCCGTTGCGGAACTCCTAATCGTCGCGGCGGCATTGGAAGTCCCACCGATTCTATTACTAGCGCCACTCGGTCGCAGCGAATCGGTTGAAGTTCTTCCGGATATTGGGGCTACGCCATGGCAAGTGCGTGGTTGGGTTCATGGCGCGTTCGTGCCGCCGTATGAGGGCCTCTCTTATGAGAGGTGGCGCTATGCACAAATTATTCTTGGCCTGCACGACGTTCATCGTGCTCTGGTAAAGCGCTACATGAATGCGGAAGAGCGGTTGAGGCTGATCGCCCGCAGCCTCCCCGACCTCATGGCTGTCGAGTCTCCCGACGAGGCCGTGGCCACGGTAATGAGGCGGTACAGGATCGTAGCTCAGGACCTTGCGGGATCGCTGAACGAGCTGAGGGACCATCGCAACAGCATGGAAGAGGACGGGTTTCTCCTGCCGGAACTTCCATCTGCGATTGAGGAAGCGCTAATTGCTGGATCCGAGGTCATATCAAGCGACGTAGAGCGCCAGATTATTCAGGACATGTTGTTATTGCGAGACCGAATTCGGCGCCATGCATCGTTGCCGGGCGAGAACGCGAGTGGCGACGAAGAGTCGACAAATTCTTAGCACCAGCGCTTCTTGAGAGTTGGCATGCCGGCCGGGCTGCGCTTTAAAGAGGGCCCGGCCACGGCGAATTCACTTCACCGTTCGTCGGGTGAGGTTCGCAACATGCCCGTTGTGGGCGGGCGATAGCGCGCTGACGCCAAAGCCCACCATGGCCGCGCCGGCATCGAGGTATGCCCGGCCGTCCTGAGGCTGGACTCCTCCCGTTGCCATGAACGACATGCGCGGGAACGGGCCTCGCATGGCGCGAAACCACGCGGGGCCGAGGACGCCTGCGGGGAAGACCTTCACCCAGGTGCAGCCGGCCCTGCGTGCGGTTTGGACCTCGGTTGCCGTGAAGGCGCCCGGCATATGCGGTAGGCCCGCATTCTGACTGGCTGCCGCGACCTGTGGGTCCAGACCGGGGGCGACCGTGTAGCGAGCGCCGGCACGGACGGCCAGGCGGACATGCTCGGTGCTGACGATTGTGCCGGCCCCAACGTCCTTGCCCCGGCTGCGGCCTGCCGCGACCACGGCTTCCAGGATTGGCAGCTCGGCTCGCTCCCCGATGGGCACTTCGACCAGGTCGACGCCCAGCCTCCAAGCTCGCTCTGCTGCTGCCACGCCTGCCTCTGGGGTGCCGACGCCCCGAAGGATCATCATTATCCGGGCGTCACCGAATAGCGCGTTCAGCTCGAGACTCATCACGTCCTGCTCGACAGGATTGATTCCAACAGGCGTTTTGCCTGCACGGAGAGCGGAAGTGGGCTGGACTCCGAGTTGTCGATCACCACGTGCTCCACGGCCGGCCGGAAGTCGAGGTTGATCGCGCCGAGCCATCCTGGCCAGTCAGACAGCTTCGCGCTGTCTCGGGCTGCCCCGCGCCGCCGGATGTACGTCTGCATGCTCGCGGCGTCGCAGTACACCCACACGAACGTGGTGGTGGCGTTCATCGCCGCGTAGCTTGCCTGGGTCTTGGCGAGCCATGCCCGATCGGCGAACTCGCGAACGAACGGCGCGGTCACGATCGCGGAGTTGCCGCACTCGACGTTCTCCGCCGTGGCGGTGGCTAGCGCCTCGTACTCCCGTGGCCTGAGCTGCGTTGTGTACAGGTCGGATTCGCGGTCGTTGGGCGAGCGCCCGAGCAGCTCCAGCGCTGCTTCAACAACGGGTCTGGTCAGTGAATCCTTGTCGAGCATCGGCCAACCCGTTTCGCGCACGAGGATCCGTCCAAGCTCGGACTTTCCGCTGCCTGCATAGCCGCCGATCATGACGACGTTCGGGTGTACGGGCCGCACCTGGTGGTGCTCCTGCTGGCTTGGTGCGTTCACCGTGCGCTGAGAGCGTGACTTGCTGACGACCAGGCCGTCTTCGATCAGGATGCGCATCGCCTCGGAGATCGTGAACGTGCTCGTGTCCCACTGTTCGGCGAGTTCTCGCGTGGAGGGCAGCACC
>NZ_BAAALT010000169.1:0-529 GCF_039528515.1 Luedemannella flava | reverse complement strand
GCTCGCCCAGGCCAACCAGGCCCCGCAGTCGGTTCTCTCGCTGCTGCGCTAGTTGGTCGCATAACTGAATAGCACCTCACGCAGTGGGGCGGGCATGTTGGGTGCCCGCCCCACTGCTGCTTTTCCGGGTGGGATTTCTCCGCTCAGAAAACTCAGGTCCNGACCCGAGCCAAGGAGGATTTCTCATGGGTCTGCGCGTTAACCAGAACATCGCGGCGATCAACTCGTACCGCAACCTGTCCGTGACGGACAACCAGATGTCGAAGTCGCTGGAGAAGCTGTCCAGCGGTTTCCGGATCAACCGTGCCGCGGATGACGCTGCCGGTCTGGCGATCTCCGAGGGTCTGCGGGCGCAGGTCGGTGGCCTCAAGGTCGCCGTCCGCAACGCGCAGGACGGCATCAGCGTCGTGCAGACGGCGGAAGGCGCGCTCACCGAGACGCACTCCATCCTGCAGCGTATGCGTGAGCTGGCCGTCCAGTCCGCCAACGACGGTGCCTCCAACACCGACGCCCGCGCGGCCGCCGACAC
>NZ_BAAALT010000168.1:0-10231 GCF_039528515.1 Luedemannella flava | reverse complement strand
CCCCGTACAGCCCAGACTTCGGACTCAATCATCTAGGCCACACCAACCGGCAGCGCCAACGCCGGGAACATCATTGTTTCTTCATGAAACCTTCCATATTCGCCCGGGGTCGCGCGTAGAGGATCGCTTCGCCCACATGGTCATGGGCCACGGGTCTGCAAACGACCAGGAGGTATACGGCATGCATCAGCGACGGTGGGCGGTCCCGGCCTGGGCGGCAGTCACGGCGCTGTCGGTCCTGGTGGCCGCGGGCGCGTGCGGCCGTTCCGGCGACACCACTGCCCGCACCCCTACCACCTCGACACCCAGCGCCGCCCCACAGGGCACCGTGTGGGTGGCCGAGGAGGGCGGAAACGCGCTGACCGCTATCGACGCCGCCACCGGCCGCGTGGTTACCACGATCGGCGGCATCAGCGGGCCGCACAACGTCCAGGTCAGTCCGGACGGCAGCCGGGTGTACGCGGTCAGCGGGAAGGCCAACGCCATCGCTCGGCTGGACGCCGGCACGTACCGGCTCGCCGCGTCCGGGCCCACTGGGTCGGGCCCCGCGCACGTGGTACTGACGCCGGACGGTGCGAAGACGTACGTTACGAACTTCGGTGACGGTAGCGTTTCGGTCTACCGGACCGGTGATCTGACGCCCACCGCGACCATCCGCATCGGTGGCGGCCCGCACGGAACCCGTCCCACGCCGGACGGCACCGGCCTGGTCGTGGCCAATCTCGGGGCCGGCACCGTCGACCTGATCGATACGCGTACCGACAAGAGGACCGTCGCCGTTCCCGTTGACGGGCCGCCGGTTCAGGTGGCCGTATCCCCGGACAGTCGCTACGCGTACGCGAGCATCACCCGGCCCGCCAGCATCGTCAAGATCGGTCTGCGCGCCGGCATGACGGTCGCGCGTGTCGCCGTCTCCGCCGCTCCGGCCCAGGTGTACCTCACCCCGGACGGTCGCACGCTGCTCAGCGCCGACCAGGGCACCGAGGACCGCCCCGGCAACGTGGTGTCCCTCATCAACACCGAGAGCATGACGGCCACCGGCCACATCACGGCGGGGTCCGGGCCGCACGGCATCGTGGTCGAGCCCACCGGGCAGCGTGCCTGGGTCACCAACATGTACGACTCGACCGTCTCCGTCCTTGACCTGACGGCCCGCGCGGCTGTCGCCACCATCAGGGTCGGCGACGAGCCGAACGGCATCAGCTACAGCGCCCGTCCCCCCGCTCCCGCCCCGGCGCGGATCGACGTGGTGCTGCCGTCCCCTCACGCCACCGGCGACATGCACGACCACGACATGCCCGACATGTAGCCCGCTGCGGAAACGATGGAGGCTGCGATGACAGAACCGTCCTTCGCGACTCCCCCGGGTGGGCCGTGGACTCCCCTTGACGGACCTGCCATCCCGCGGCATCGAGGAGATCCAGGACCCGGTGGAACACGATCGGGTGTACGCGGATAGTGCCGCCCGTGGCAGCGGGAAGGTCGAGGGCGTCGTCGGTCCGGCCGTCGATCGAGGCGAGCAGGCGGAACGGCAGCCCGCAGTCCGGTGACCCGGTGGCGAGGGACACCCGGTCGGTCATCTCGTACGGGATGAGTGGCAGTGTGTGACTGGACAGCACCGTGACCAGCAGACGGTCGCCGGGCTGTTCGGGCGGGACGGGCCGGTAGCCGTGACCACTCGGGGATCACGAGGTCCTCGAACAGGTGCATGCCGTGGTGACGGTCGCACTCGGCGGCGATGCCGCCCGTCTCGGTGGCGGCGTAGACGTTGAACGGGGCTACGCCGAAGGCCCGCGTCGCCATCGCACGACCCTCGTCGGTGAGCACCTCGGAGGAGGAGTTGACCGCGCGCGGGCGGATGCGCAACCGCCCGGCGAGCTGCTCCTCTGCCAACATGCGGATCATCGACGCGTACGCGATCAGCACGTCGGGTCGCAGCAGGTTGAGGCGGGCCACGGTGTCGTCGAGCGGGGCGGCCGCGTCGAGGCGCTCACTGCGGATGAACGGGCTACGTACGGTCGCGGCGACCCGCGATGACTGGTGCCACGCCGTCGTCGAGCTGACCACCGCCATACTGACGCGGTGCAGCGGGTCGACGCGCACCCCTTGGCCTTGCTGGGGATAACGCTTCTGCGGCCTGAACTGCCCGACGTGACGGACACCCGGTACCGCCAGCGAACAGATCGCTGTCACGTAGGCCGTCCAGATAGGCCTGTACGTTGGCCAGGCGAACCACCGGATCAGTGGCGATCTCGTCAAAGTGGTCCATCAGCATGGCCTTGGTGAGGACGGGCAACACGCTGTGCGGTGCGCTCGCCAGACCAGCCAGCCGCCGCTGCTAGAACAGCGACCGCGCCGCCGCGAAGGTTCGCAACGTCTCCAGTCCCCTCGCCTGGTGGTCGGCGACCCGCTCCGCCGTCCACCGTTCCCGTTGACGGAGGCGCCCGCGCGGCCAGAGCCTCGGGCGATCATCGGGACGTCCACGTCAGGCCCTCCTGCTCGACCCGTTACCAGCCTGCGCACAGGTACCCCCTGGGGGTAAGGTACGAGGTGCCTGCCAGGTCAGGCCGTCCGGCCCATGACGTGGCTGGGATGATCCGACCGAGGTGTGAGGGGGGCCATGCGAGGGCGCGACCGTCGGGCACGCGTGACGTCCCGCCTCGTGCTGGCACTCGCGGTGTTCACCGGGCTCATGGCGATGCATGGGGTGTCACCACCCATGTCGGCGGCGTGCGTCGCGGGCACGTCGACCAGCAAGCCGGTCGCTGAGCCGGGCCACACCATGGCCCATGGCGGAGCAGCTGCGCATGCGCCGGCGGCTTCGAGCGGTAGCGTGGTGGCACTCGATCACGACGGGGGCCACGGCGACATGTGCGTCGCCACGGTCCCGCGCTCGCCGCTGACGATGATGGCGGCCGCCGCTGTCCTGCTGGGCATCATGTCCGGCCTCGCTGGCGCGGACCTGCTCGATGCCCCGTTCCGGCAACGCCGCGCGTCGCGCGCGTCGCCCTGGGGCGCGGCGCTGCTCATCCGATTGTGCGTGTCCCGGACGTGAGGACCGCCTGTCGACGCTGCCCGCGCGGGCACGTCGGCACGGCTGATGTCCTGTTCGTCGCGCGTACCGCAGGAGCGCGGGCGCGCTGTCCGGAAAGTTCACACCATGTCAGTAAGCACATCTTTCCGCCCGTACCGTCGTGGGCTGGCCGCTGCCACGCTGGTCCTCGGACTGGTCATCGGCACGTCCGCCTGCGGCTCGGACATGTCCGGCATGGACCACGGGAGCACTCCGGCAACACCGCCTTCGGGCTCGGCCACCGGCCACCCGGACATGACCGGCATGCCCGGCATGGCGGGCGAGCACGAGGCGTACAGCGGGAACGGCCTGTCGGCCCAGGAGGACGGCATCCGCTTCGCGCCGGCCAGCATGGAGCTTCCCGCCGGCACGCCGTCGAGCTTCACGTTCAAGATCCTCGGCGCGGACGGCGCGCCGGTGACGACGTTCGAGCCCGACCAGACGAAGCTCATGCACTTCTACCTCATCCGTTCCGACCTCACCGGTTTCCAGCACCTGCACCCGACCATGGCGCCGGACGGCACGTGGACCGCACAGGCCACCGCACTGCAGCCGGGTCAGTACCGGGCGTACGCGGCTTTCATCGCCAAGGTCTCCGGCCAGGACAAGCCGCTCGTCCTGAGCGAACACGTCACCGTGCCCGGTAAGGCGGACACCGTGGCCCTGCCGAAGGCGTCGGCGACCACGACAGTCGACGGATACAAGATCACCCTATCGAAGGAGCCGATGATGGTCGGCATGGCGCATCCGCTGACGGTGGAGATCACCAAGAACGGCAAGCCGGTCACCGACCTTGAGCCCTACCTCGACACGAAGGCCCACCTCACCGCGTTCCACGACGGCGACATGGCCTTCGCCCATCTGCACCCGCAGGACGGCCATGGTGGCCACGGCGGCGGGAGCCTGACGTTCATGGCGTCGCTGGGCAAGCCGGGCAACTGGCGGCTGTACCTGCAGTTCCAGACGGATGGCGTGCTCCACACGGCGGCCGTGACACTCGCGGTCGCGTGACGCCCCGGGTGGGCGGACGCTGGATACGGCGTCCGCCCACCCGTTGACACCACGGCCGGCCGGGTTCGGCCATCACACGGCCACGACATCCCGTTCCGATGGGGCCCGACCAAGGTGTCCGTGACGCCATAGGCCGTAGAGGGCGACGGCGCTGGCCAGACCTGTCATGCACAGCATCAGCCACGGCACGGCCGGCCAACCGTTGCGGGTGGCCAGGTCGTACGCCGCGCCGACCAGGAGGTTGCCGGCGGCGATCCCGATGCCGGAGACGGTGTTGTAGAACCCGTAGTGCGTGGCGACCAGCTGGTCACGGGCCAGGGAGACGATGGTCGCCATCTCGAACGGATAGACGATCATCGTGGCCAGGGCGAGCAGCGCGCAACTCGCGACCGCGGGCCCCAGCGCGATCGCCGTGGCGAGCGGGCCGGTGATGTCGGGCGGGCGACCGGCGGCCAGCAGCGGGGGCAGGAACGCACCGGTCATGAGCAGCACGCCGGCGATAAGGGCGCCCGGTGCTGTCCAGCGGCGTCGAATCCAGGTCGTGACACGAACCTGGCCGAGGACCGTGAGGGCGCCGGAGACGACGAAGAGCGCGGCGGCCCAGCGTTCGCTTCCCGTGACCTGGCGCACCTGGATCGGCAGCGCCAGGTACACCTGGTAGTTGAGCAGGTAGGAGCCGGTCATCGCGACGGAGAACAGGACGAACGACCGGTTGCCCACCACCGTGCGCCAGCCGGCCAGTACGCCTGCCGGACCGGCGGCGGGCGCTGTCCGGGCTGGCAGGACACCCAACTGGACCAGCATGAGTACCGCGAACGTGGCGGCTGCTACCAGGCAGACCGCGCCGAAGTTCACGGTCATCAGGGCAAGGCCGACCAGCGGGCCGAGCAGGATGCCGGCCTGGTAGAAGACGTTGAAGACGGCGAACGCCTCCGTTTGACGGTCGCCCGCCTCGGCAGCGACGTACGCGCGGACCGCGGGATTGAACAGCGCCCCGGCCAGTCCGGTCAGCGCGGCGCCGAGGATGAGCGCCGGCAGACTCGTGACCAGACCGAGAAGCGTGAAGCCGACCACCCGCAGCGCGAGTCCCGCGATGATGGCCGGCCTGTACCCGAAGCGGTCCGCGACGCTGCCGCCGACGAGGAACATGCCCTGCTGGGCGACGTTGCGTACCCCGAGGACCAGGCCCACCGCCCAGGTGGCCAGGCCGACCGTGTACGAAAGGTGCCCGGCCAGGTATGGCATGAGCATGTAGAAGCCGATGTTGATGGTGAACTGGTTGATCAGGAGAACCTTGGTCGGCCGACTGAACGTGCGCGCCTGCGCGATGGCCCCCGTCACCGGCCACGCCCCGCGATCGGGTCGACCACGGTGCGGCAACGACTCCACCCGACGACCTCGCGCTGCCAGGGGTGGGACAGTTCGTCCGGATCGTCGGCGGGTGGTCGGTCGAACAGGTCGTGCTGGTGGCAGTACTCGTCGTTGTAGATCGTTTCGGCGTAGCGTTGCGGCCCGTCGGGAAACACGCCGACGATCGTGGTCGCCGGCGGCAGGGTACGGGCGAGCCATGAGGCGACCAGGGCGACAGCGCCGACGCTCCAGCCGCCGGTCACGTAGCGCGCGGCAGCGAGCCGCCGGCACATCCAGATGGCCTCCGTGGGGGCGACCCAGTGCACCTCGGAGAAGGCGGCGTAGTCGACATTGCGCGGGTAGATGCTCGAGCCGAGCCCGCGCATCAGCCGGGGTCGGGCCGACTGGCCGAAGATCGTGGAGCCGACCGTGTCGACGCCTACCAACCGCAGGTTCGGGTGGTACCGGCGCAGTACCCGGAAGATGCCGGCGCTGTGGCCGCCGGTGCCGACGCTGCACACCAGGACGTCGACCCGCTCGATTTGGCCCACGAGTTCAACTGCCAGGTCACGGTACGCGTCGACGTTGTCGGGATTGTGGTACTGGTCGGGGCAGTAGGCGCCGGCGTGTTCCGCCAGCAGAGCGCTGACCCGGTCGCGGCGGGCCTGCTGCCAACCACCGATGGGATGCGGCCGCTCGACGGTCTCGACCCGCGCGCCAAAGGCGCCGAGCAGGTAGCGCAACGACGGCTCCAGTCCAGGATCGGTGACCAGAGTGACCGGGTGCTGGTAGGTGACGGCGGCCAGGGCCAGCCCGAGGCCAAGTGTCCCGGACGTGGACTCGATGATCGGTGCCCCGGGCGCGAGGTCCCCTCGGTCGCGGGCACGCCGGATGAGGTGCAGACCTGGACGGTCTTTGATGCCGCCCGGGTTAGCGCCCTCCAGCTTCGCCCAGAAGCCACGGCCACAGTCCCAGCGGACGTCGGGCGTCCACACCAGCGGTGTGTTGCCAACCAGTTGCTCGACGGATCGGCAGGTGCCGCGGTTGTGCGCGGTTTTCGCGGACGGTAGGTCACCGACGCGGGCGACAGCGACTTTGCTCATGATCATGTTCTTTCCGGGCAGCATGATGCTGCCCTGCGGTACGGACGACGGAGGCAGCGCTCGCGGCGCCGAGAAACGGCACGTCCGCCCGGTCATCGACCGGGCGCTGGGCCGGACCGGGCGAGGCTCCGATACCGCGCGTTTGACGGCGCGGTCAGCCTCGACCGGGCGGCCGGCGCTCTCCTACGTCCGGCTGACGCCCGTGCGCAATCGGGTCGACCGCTGTCCTGCACGGCGGTCGGGGAGCAGTCGTGGCGCCACTTCGGCCTGCGCTTCCGCCACGGCCGCGGGCGCCGGGCGATCCAGGTCCACCGCAGGTCGGTCGGAAGAAACCCCGGGCGCGCCGCACGCATGAGCATGGGAGTGGTTGTCCGCACCGGCCACGACTTCCGTGCCGAGCACCACGCCGTAGGCCGCCGACAACGCGTCCGTGGCCGGCCCCGGGTGGGCGGACACTGCACCCACCTGGGTGGCCACGGACGTCGCATGATCAATTTGGTGCGCCGCCGCGTGCGCGTGTGGCCCCGCCAGACAGGCGATGAGCTGCACCGCCAGGAGCACGAACCCGCACAAGTAGGCGGGTCCGGCACGGGTCGGCAGCGAGAAGCGCACGCATGGAATATAGCTATAAGTTCTCTTTCTCCGCTTTATTCTCCTTCACCAGGCCGTCGTGGCGTCGCGGGCGCGCTACCGGACGGACTCGGTGTACCGGTCGGGGTCGGCGTCAAAGGTGGCTGCGCAGCGTGCGGAGCAGAAGTGGTAGGTGGTGCCGTCGACCTCGCGGGTGGCCGCGGCGGCGTCTGGCTGGACCGTCATGCCGCAGACCGGGTCAACGGCGGTGTTCGTGGGTGTCACGGTTGTCTCCTTCGTCGGGGCGTGCTCGTCGGTGTGCGCGCCTGTGGATACCCGGACGTCGGTGTCCAGGCGGACCGGGCTCGCGTCGGGCAGCGCCGGGGGGTGCCATCCGCGCAGGCGGTTGGCGTTGGCGACAACCGACAGCGATGACAGCGCCATGGCCGCGGCGGCGATCATCGGCGACAACCGCAGACCAAAGAACGGGTAGAGCAGGCCGGCGGCGATCGGGATACCGACGGCGTTGTAGATCAGGGCGAAGAACAGGTTCTGGCGGATGTTGCGCATGGTCGCCCGGGACAGCGAGATCGCGGTCGCGACGCCACCGAGGGAGCCGGTGATCAGCGTGACGTCGGCGGCCTCGATCGCGACATCGGTGCCGGTGCCGATCGCCAGGCCGATATCAGCCTGGGCGAGCGCCGGGGCGTCGTTGATGCCGTCGCCGACCATGCCTACCCGCGCCCCCGCGGCCTGCAGCCGGCGCACCTCGGTCGCCTTGTGTTCGGGCAGCACCTCGGCCAGGACGGTCGGGATGCCCACCTGGCGGGCGATCGCCTCGGCGGCGCGGCCGCTGTCTCCGGTGATCATCACGGTGGCGAGGTTCATCCTGCGCAACGCCGCGAGGGCAGCCACGGAGTCCGGCTTGATCGGGTCGGCCACCGCGAGCACCCCGGCGGGGCGGCCGTCGACCGCGACCAGGACCGGCGTGCGGCCCTCCGCCGCGAATCTGGCAGCGACGTCGCTCGCGGCGCCGCTGTCGATACCCACCTCTGCGAGCAGGCGGGCGGAGCCGATCAGGACCTCGCGACCGTCGACGGTGGCGCGCACGCCCTTGCCCGTGACGGAGGAGAAGCCGACGACGGTCGGGCGCGGCAGGCCGCGCTCGTCGGCGACGGCCACGACCGCGGCCGCGAGTGGGTGTTCGCTGTCGCGTTCAGCGGCGGCGGCGAGCGTCAACAGCGTGTCGTCGTCGAATCCGGGCAGGGCGTGCAGCTCGGTCAGGGCCGGCTTGCCGGCGGTGATCGTGCCGGTCTTGTCCAGCACGACGGTGTCGAGGCGGTGCGCGGTCTCCAGTGCCTCGGCGGAGCGGATGAGGACGCCGGCCTGGGCGCCCTTTCCCGTAGCCACCATGATCGAGAGCGGGGTGGCCAGGCCCAACGCGCACGGGCAGGCGATGATCAGCACGGAGACGGCGGCGACCAGGGCGGTGGTGAACGCCGGCGACGGTCCGATGATGAACCAGACGGCGAAGGTCGCGATCGCGATGGCCATGACAGCCGGGACGAAGTAGCTGGAGATCGCGTCAGCGAGGCGCTGGATGGGCGCCTTCGATGCCTGTGCCTGCTGTACCAGTCGGATGATCTGCGCAAGCATTGTGTCGGCGCCGACCTTCTCCGCGCGGACCCGCAGCGACCCGGTGGTGTTGATGGTCGCGCCGATGACGGCGTCGCCCTCACGCTTGGTGACCGGGACCGGCTCCCCCGTGATCATCGACTCGTCGACCGGCGAGGCGCCTGAGATGACGGTCGCGTCGACAGGGATCTTTTCCCCGGGCCGGATGACCACCTCGTCGCCGACCACGACGTCCTCGATCGGGACCTCGGACTCGACGCCGTCGCGCACGACCCGCGCCGTACGGGCCTGCAGACCGAGCAGGGCACGGATCGCCTCGCCGGTGCCGGCCTTCGCCCGGGCCTCCAGCAGCCGCCCGAACAGGATCAGGGTGATGATGACGCCAACCGCCTCGAAGTACACGTCGCGCAGCTCGGCGGGCAACAGCGTCGGCGCGACGGTGACCAGGAGGCTGTAGGCGTACGCGGCGCTGGTGCCGAGCGTGATCAGCGAGTTCATCTCGGCGGCCCGGTGGGCCAGGGCGAGCCAGCCGATCCGGTGGACCGGCCAGCCGGCGTACAGCATGACCGGCGTGATGAGCGCCAACTGCAGCCAGTGGTTGAGCAGCAGGTCCGGTACCCAGCCGGCACCGAAGAGCTCGTGGGCCATGACCGCGACCAGCACCGGCACGGTGAGGACGGCGCCGATGCCGACACGACGGGTCAGGTCGCCGATCTCGGCGCGGCGCTCGGCCACATCGGCGGCCTCGACCGCGGCCGCGTCCCGTGTCGGCTCGTCGGCGGCGAACGAAGCGGCGGGTGGTGGCGTCGCGTCGCCGGTCGGTTCGGCAGGGTCGACCAGCAACGTGCCGTGGATCATGTTCATGCCGCAGGCGAATTCGAAGGTTCCCGGCTGGTCGGGGCGCAGCCGCACCGTGGTTCTGGTGTGGGCGGGCAGGCCCGCGCTGACCCCGAGGTCGGGGAAGACCACCCGGTTGGTGCACTCTCCGGCTTCCTGCCGGTCGAACTCGATCTCCAGGGGTACGCCCTGGCGGGCGTGGATCCGGTCGGGGCTGTAACCGCCCAGGACGGTGACCACCACCCGCTGCACGCCATCGGCGTACTCGGCGATGTGTCCGCGCCGGGGTGCGAAGAAGAACCAGCCCAATGCGGCGATCGTCCCGATCGAACCAGCCAGCACGGCGATGTCGGCGGCGTCCACGGCGTACCTCCATAGGTCAGATCTCGGTAGTCCACCTTCCGTAATATACCCCCAGGGGGTATCGGAAGGAGGCCGGCTCGGGGCGGCGCTGACCGTTCCGCCGTGCTCGGCGACGATGGCGCGCACGATCGCCAGCCCGATGCCGATGCCGGACCTGATCGCGTCGCCGCCTACGACGGGATAACGGCATCGGCGTTTCGTGCCACCGACGCGATTCAATTCCAGCGGGGCATACCACCGTTGGCTACTCCGCTTCGGAAGGGCGTCGCGAGAGACCTTCATAAGATCT
>NZ_BAAALT010000167.1:0-586 GCF_039528515.1 Luedemannella flava | reverse complement strand
CGAACCCGGCGAGCGCGACCAGGGCGAGCGCCCGCACGATCGCGAGCGCCACGCCGCCGCCGGGCAGCCCGAGCGCGCGCAGCACGTACCCGATGGTCATGCCCACCGCCGTCGGCGGCGACGTCCACTGCGCCAGGTCGCCAGTGCGGCCCAGCGCGGACACGAAGCCGAGCCCGGTGCCGGCGGCCAGACCCAGCGCCGCGTAGGCCGCCGCCGCGCCGGCCGTTACCAGCGTGGCGACGCCCGCGACCCGGCCGGGCCGTGGGTATCCGATGTCCGCGCGGTGCCGGGCCGCGAGCAGCGCGAGCACCGCGAACGGCAGCGCCAGCACCGCGGTCACCTTCACCGCCGCGGCCGCGCCGACAACAACCCCGGTGAGTACGCCGCGGCGCAGCGCGCCCGCGTCGGAGCCGGCTCGCGGGCCGTCGGGGCCGACCGGGCCGAGGGCAACGCCGAGGCCGGCGACGATGAGGCCCGTCAGGAGCGCGTCGTGGTGCGCGCCGCTGACCGCGTGCAGCAGGACCAGCGGGGTGGCCAGGCCCAGCCACGCGGCCCGGCCGACCGGCACGCCGCATGCGCGCGCGAG
>NZ_BAAALT010000166.1:0-24777 GCF_039528515.1 Luedemannella flava | reverse complement strand
CGGCCGCGGCGAGCTCGGCGGCCGGCTCGCTGACGTAGCGGCGGTAGTGCTCCGAGTCGCGGAAGATCCGCGCCCACTTCTCGCCCTCGTCGGTGGCCTTGGTGAAGACCTCCGCGTAGTCCTTGGCCTGGAAGAAGCTCAGCAGCTCGCCGGGCGGGCCGAAGTAGCCCATCCGGCCGCCGAAGCACATCACCATGACCCGGTCGCACAGGTCCAGGTGCAGGACGTTGTGGGTGACCACGACGACCGTGCGGCCCCGGTCGGCCAGCTCCCGCAGCTCCTGCATGACCTCCTTGTCCAGGGAGGGGTCCAGGCCGGAGGTGGGCTCGTCGAGGAAGAGCAGCGACGGCTCGGTGAGCAGCTCCAGCGCCACCGAGACGCGCTTGCGCTGACCGCCGGACAGGGTCTCGATGTGCTGCTTGGCGCGACCGTCCAGGTCGAGGGTCTTGATGACCTCGTCGACCCGCTTCCACCGCTCGCGGCGGGGCACGTCGTCGGCGAAGCGCAGCGCGGCCGCGTAGCGCAGCGCGCGACGCACCGTGAGCTGACGGTGCAGCACGTCGTCCTGCGGCACCATGCCGATGCGGTAGCGCAGCTCGGCGTAGTTGTCGTAGAGGTCGCGGCCGTCGTACTGCACCTGGCCGAGCGTCGCCGGGCGCAGGCCCGTGACCGCCTTGACCATGGTGGACTTGCCGCAGCCGCTCGGCCCCACGACGGCGAGCAGCGCGCCCTGGCGCAGCGTGAAGCTCACGTCGTCGAGCAGCACCGTCTTGCCGACCTGCACGGTGAGGTCGGACGCGGCCAGCGACACCGGCCCGGTGTCGACGAACTCGTGCAGCGCCTGCCCGTCGAAGACCAGCTGGTGACGGCCGATCGAGATGCGGTCGCCCGGGGCGAGCCGGGCGCGCGGCACCCGCTGTCCATTGTAGAAGACGCCGTTGCTGCTGCCGAGGTCGACGACCTCGTACGCGTCGCCCACGCGGCGCAGCTCGGCGTGGCGCCGGGAGACCGCGAGGTCAGCCAGCGCGATGTCATTGCCCGCGCCGCGCCCGATGCGCACCCGCCCGGTCGCCTGATAGGCGGCGACAGGGGCGCGTTGCGCCGGGACGCTCGCGGCGGCACGCACCGGCGCGGGGCGGGGAGGGGTCGAGCCCGCGGGGGCCGCGGTCTGCTGGTCGTCTGCCACGCGCACATCATGCCGGACGCCCGCGACAACAACACAGCCGCAAGCACGGGTACGCCGGCGCCGGCCGCCCGGTTGTCAGGGACTCGACACGATCAGTGGTGATTATGAAGCTTTCATCGCAGGTCGACGGGACCGCGCAGGTCACCTACCCTGCATCGCATGCGTTCCCGCCTCACTTGGATCGCCGTGATCTCCTCGATCGCGGCCGCCGCCCTCAGCGGCTGCTCGATGTTCAAGGCGACCGAGGACCCCGGCACTCCGGAGCCCACGTCCGTCGCCCAGTTGACCGCCGTCGCGGTGCCACCGGGACTGATCGAGACCGCGGCTCCCGTCGCGCTGCCGCCCATCGCGGTGGTCGGCGGCCCGGCGATCGAACTGGCCGTGCACATGTCGCCGGGCAAGTGCGCGGTGACCGGCCACGACCGCGACGGCAAGGCCAAGCTGACGACGGTCACCGCCGACGCCCCCGCCGAGGGCGCCGCCGGGGCCGACGCGTCGAAGCTGCCGCCCAAGGCCGCCGCCGCCCTCGGCGCCGCCAACACCGCCGAGCTGAAGATCAAGGGCATCGGCACGCTCACCGTCTTCTGCACCACGAAGGGGCTGGCGATCACCGCGCCCAAGGAGGCCCAGCAGCTCAGCGTCGTCGGCGCCGGCTCCGCGAAGATGCTCGACGACCGCAGCCTCCTGGTGGTCATCGCGCCGCCGGCCACCGTCACCGCCGCCCTGGCCAGCTGACCCGCCACCCACCCGTCCGTCGCGCCCCGCCAGGCCCCGCCCTGGCGGGGCGCAGGCTTTCCGGCCGACCTGACCCGATGTGCTCATGGGGTCAGGTGCGGACCTCCGACCCCGCCAGATGTACACATGTGGCGAGGTCAGGACGCCCGCGAACCGCCACATGTGCGCTTCTGGCGAGGTCAGGACGCCCACGAACCGCCACATGTGAACATCTGGCGGGGCGCGGACCCGCGCGTCCGCCAGAAGCGCACATCTGGCGGGCCGGGGTCGGGCGCCACCCGCCACATGTTCACATCTGGCGAGGCGCGGACCGCGCGTCCGCCAGAAGCGCACATCCGGCGGGCCGGGGTCGGGCGCCACCCGCCAGATGTGCTCAGTTGGTGAGGCGCGGCACTCAGCCAACCGGGTGCGGAGTGCGGGGCGCAGCCGGCCAGGGTTACGCTGCCGGGCACGACCGGGGCGACCACGCCGACCGCGACGGGATGGAACAGCACCCCGGACACCCCGAACGCGGGCAGCAGCGGCAGCATCGCGAACGGGCCTTCGGACCCCGCGGCAGCCCCAGCCGGCAGCGCAGGCCGCCGAGGACAAGGTCCACGACGTCGGCCCCGGTGGGTCGCCCCTGGCCCGGCGCCGCGGCGTCGAGCATCGTGGTCAGCAGCCCGGGCCCGAGCTCGCGCCGGTGCCACGCCGGGTAGGCCCACAGCAGACGCCCGTAGCGGCGGTGGAGCGCCTCCGTGTCGGTCATGGTCACACCGCCGGCGATGGGCGCTCAATGTACCGATGGTCGGTATATACCGTTGATCGGTGATGCGCCTCACTTACGGAGCGTGAGGCTGATCTCAGACAGTTCGGGTAGGAGGTCACGCTCCGTACTCTGGATATCGAGACAGCGCCGTATCGATTCTGGCGCTCGCATCTGGGGGAGCTCCTTGAGTCTGGACACGGCGCCCGCGCGCCTCGACACGCCTGCCGCCGCGCCCTACGGGCGTCGCTGGGCCGCTCTCGCGATCATCGCGGTGTCGCAGCTGATGGTCGTACTCGACGCGACGATCACCAACATCGCGCTGCCGCACGCGCAGGCCGACCTGGGCATCGCCCAGTCCAACGCGCAGTGGGTGCTCACCGCGTACACGCTGACGTTCGGCGGCCTGCTGCTGCTCGGCGGCCGGATCGCCGACTACTGGGGCCGCAAGCGCACGTTCGTGACCGGCGTCATCGGCTTCGCGATCGCCTCGGCGCTGGGCGGCCTCGCCCAGAACGGCGCCACGCTGTTCGCCGCGCGCGGCCTGCAGGGCGTCTTCGGCGCGCTGCTCGCGCCGGCCGCGCTGGCCCTGCTCACCGTGCTGTTCACCGACGCCAGGGAGCGCGCCAAGGCGTTCGGCGTGTACGGCGCCATCGCCGCCGGCGGGGCCGCGCTGGGCCTGGTGCTCGGCGGCGTGCTCACCGAGTACGTCGACTGGCGCTGGTGCCTGCTGGTGAACATCCCCGTCGCGCTCATCGCGCTGCCCTTCACCCTGAAGCTGCTGCCCGAGAGCAGGGCGCACGGCGACACCCGCTACGACGTCCCGGGCGCCATCCTGGTCACGCTCGGTCTGGTCAGCCTCGTGTACGGCTTCACGAAGGCGGCCGAGGACGGCTGGACGTCGGGCGTCACGCTGACGTTCATCGGCGTCGCCGCCGCGCTGCTCGCGGCGTTCGTGCTGGTGGAGGCGCGCTCGAGCCACCCGCTGCTGCCGCTGCGCGTCCTCACCGACCGCAACCGGGGCGGGGCGTACCTGTCGTCGCTGCTCATCGGCGCCGGCTTCATCGGCTCGACGCTGTTTTTGACGTACTACTTCCAGAACATCCTCGGGTACTCCCCGGTGAAGGCGGGCCTCGCGACGCTGCCCATGAGCGCCGGCGTGTTCGCCTCGGCGGGCATCGCCAGCGCGCTGCTGCCGAAGGCCGGCGCCCGGGTGCTGATGAGCGCCGGCGGGCTGATCGCGGCGTCCGGCATGCTGCTGCTCAGCCGCATCGGCGTCGACACCGGCTACGCCAGCCACGTGCTGCCGGGCCTGCTGCTGCTCGGCTTCGGCCTGGGCTTCCTGTTCGTCCCGCTGGGCAACGTGGCCCTCGTCGGGGTCGACCCGCACGACGCGGGCGCGGCCAGCGCCGTGGTGAACGCCAGCCAGCAGGTCGGCGGCTCGCTGGGCGTGGCCCTGCTGAACACGGTCGCGATCTCCGCGGGGACCGCGTACCTGGAGAAGAACCCGCCCATGGACGCGCTGGGCGTCGCGGAGGGCACCGTGCACGGGTTCCAGGTCGGCTTCGCGTGGGCGGCCGCGCTGCTCGCCGTGGGCGCCGTCGTCGTGATGGTGTTCATCCGGGCCGGCCGCGAACAGCTCAAGGGCGGGGCCGGCGCGGTCCACATCGGATAGTTCGTACTCCCCCGATGGCCGCTCATCCGACAAGGGTGAGCGGCCATCGGCTTTCGGCCGCTACGGTTGGCGCGGATGGCGACCGGGTACCCACCACGTGTCACAACCATCCGCGCGGGAGGCGACCATGCCCGAGGACGAGCCCAGCCCACCCCTGCGGGCGCGCCAGCGGATGCTCGCCCGTCTGCTGGCACATGGCCCCAGCCGGCCCGGCGAGCTGTCGTGGCGCTCCTGGTGGCACGCGCTGCGGCGCACGGTGCTCGAGTTCCTCAACGACGACCTGACCGACCGGGCGGCGGCGCTCACCTACTACGGCATCCAGTCGATCTTTCCGGGGATGCTGGTGCTCGTTTCGCTGCTCGGCCTCATCGGCGGCGGCACCACGCAGGAGGTGCTCGACAACATCGAGGACATGACGCCCGGGCCGCTACGGGAGTTCCTCACCACGGGCATCGCCGGGCTGCGCCGCGACCAGGGCGTGGCCGGGGTCCTCGCGATCGTGGGTGTGGTGGTGGCGTTCTGGTCGGCCTCGTCCTACATCGCGGCGTTCATGCGGGCGGCCAACGCGATCTACGACGTGCCGGAGGGGCGCCCGTTGTGGAAGACGCTGCCGATCCGCATCGCCATCACGGCGCTGACCGGCGTGCTGCTCGCCGCGAGCGCGCTGACGGTGATCTTCACGGGCAAACTGGCGCACTGGACGGGTGACCTGCTCGGCCTCTCCCCCGGCACGGTCGAGATCTTCGACGTCATCAAGTGGCCGATCCTGGTCCTCGCCGTGGCGCTGCTGTTCGACCTGCTCTACTGGGCGGCGCCGAACGCGCGGCAGGGCGGCTGGCGGTGGATCACGCCGGGCATGATCCTCGCGGTCATCGTCTTCGTGGCCGTCTCCGCCGGGTTCGCGTTCTATGTCGGCCAGTTCAGCAACTACAACAAGACGTACGGGACGGTCGGCGCGGTCATCGTGTTCCTGATCTGGCTGTGGCTGTCCAACGTGGCCCTGCTGCTCGGGGCGGAGTTCGACGCCGAGCTGCACCGCCGCCGCGCCATCGAGGCGGGCCTGCCGGCCGACGCCGAGCCGTACATGCTGCTGCGCCAGACGCCCGGCGGGCGTGACGCGAAGGCCGCCGACGAGGCGAAGAAAAAGCGCGAAGCGGCGCAGACACCCACGATCGCGACCGAGGTGGCCGGTGAACGGGACAACTGACCTGCCCGCCGTTTGTCTGTCGTACGGGCCGGGTAGCTTGGCGCACTGATGAGATCACCTTCGCCCCCCACCACCCGGCGCGTTCCCGACATGCTGTCGAACCTCATGCGCGCCCTCGGCTTCGCCCGCATCGCCAAGGCGCGCCGCGACGGCGTGCCGCGCGCCGCGCGCAAGCAGCTCACGCAGGCCGCCCGCGAACATTTCGGCTGGCAGGAGCTGCGCCCCGCGCAGGTCACCGCGATGAGCGCGCTGCTGCGCCGCCGCGACGCCATGGTCGTGCTGCCCACCGGCGCCGGCAAGTCGGCCGTCTACCAGGTG
Source organism: Luedemannella flava (assembly GCF_039528515.1). NCBI lineage: Bacteria > Bacillati > Actinomycetota > Actinomycetes > Micromonosporales > Micromonosporaceae > Luedemannella > Luedemannella flava. The sequence goes on along the minus strand of NZ_BAAALT010000166.1, from coordinate 18,911 downwards.
CCGGCCACGCTGCTGCCCGGCCCGACGCTCGTCATCTCTCCGCTGCTCGCGCTGCAGCACGACCAGCTCTCCGGCCTCAACGGGCGGGACAACCCCAAGCTGCGCGGCGTGCGGATCAGCTCGGCGGAGACGCCGGCCCAGCAGGAGCGGGCGATCGAGGCGATCCGCGACGGCTCGGCGGAGTTCCTGTTCATCACCCCCGAGCAGCTCGCCAACCCGGAGCGCCGGGCGCAGGTGCGGGCGCTCAAGCCGACGCTGGTGGCGGTCGACGAGGCGCACTGCATCTCGTCGTGGGGCCACGACTTCCGGCCCGACTACCTGGCGCTCGGCCACTACCTGCGCGACCTCGGCCGGCCCACGATCGTGGCGCTCACCGCGACGGCGTCGCCGCCGGTGCGCGAGGACATCATGGAGCGGCTGGGCCTCAAGGATCCGGCGACCGTCATCTCCGGCCTGGACCGGCCGAACCTGACGCTCACCGCCGTCCACTGCCCGACCGAGGAGCACCGCTGGCGGCGGCTGCTCGCCGTCCTCGACCAGGTCATCGGCACCGGCATCATCTACGTGCCGACGCGCCGCGCCGCCGAGGAGACCGCCGAGCGGCTCACCGCCAAGGGCTACGAGGCGCAGGCCTACCACGGCGCGATGGCCGCCGGCACGCGCGCCAAGCGGCACGAGGACTTCCTCGACGACAAGATCCCGATCATGGTGGCGACGTCGGCGTTCGGCATGGGCATCGACAAGCCGGACATCCGCTGGATCATCCACCTGGCGCTGCCCGACTCCCCCGACAGCTACCTGCAGGAGATCGGCCGGGCCGGCCGCGACGGCCAGCGCTCCGACACGTACCTGCTCTACCGGGGCGAGGACGTGAGCCTGCAGCGGTACTTCACCGGCGGCGCGCCCGACGCCGAGGAGATCGCGGCGCTCGCGGCGGTCCTGCGCGAGGGGCCGGCCACGCGCACCGCGCTGCGCGAGCGCACCGGCCTCGGCCAGCGCAAGCTCGCCCAGCTGCTGGCCCTGCTGGAGCAGATCGGCGTCCTCGTCGTGGACGGCAACAATCTGCGGGTGCCGCCGCACGCGCCGCCGCCGATGGAGGCCGCGCTGCTCGCGCTGGCCGCCGCCGAACGGCACCTCAACGTGCAGCGCTCGCGCATCGACATGATGCGGGCGTACGCGGAGAGCGAGTCCTGCCGCACCCGTCTGCTGCTCGCCTACTTCGGCGAGGAGCTGGAGTCGACGTGCGGGCACTGCGACAACTGTGCCGACGGCTCCGCCGCCGAGGAGTACGCGGAGGGCGAGAGCGCCGACCGCCCGTTCGCCCTCAACGCGACCGTGCACCACAAGGAGTGGGGCTCGGGGATGGTGCTGGGGTACGAGGGCGACCGGATGACGGTGCTCTTCGACGAGGTGGGCTACAAGACCCTGTCGGTGCCCGTCGTGGTCGCCGGCGACCTGCTCCGGCACGTCGCGCACTGACGTGAGGGGGTCCCCCGTGCGGGGGACCCCCTCACGAGTACCGGGTGACGAAGCCGCGCGCCCGGAAGATGCGCAGCATCCACGTCACGTACGCCAGCCCGACCAGCGCCAGCGCGATGGTGCCGGCCGTGGCCAGCCCCAGCTCGCCCCACGGCGTCGGCTGTCCCAGCGCCATCGCCCGGCCGGCCGCGAACGCGTGCGTGGTCGGCAGCGCCTCGCCGATCGGCCGGAGCACGCCCGGCAGCGACTCGACGGGATAGAACACGCCCGACAGCGGCATCACCACGAACAGGATGCCCCAGGCCAGTGCCTCGGCGCCCTGCCCGAACCGCAGCACGAGCCCCATCACGAACAGCGCGATGGACCAGCCCGTGACCAGCAGCAGCGCGGCGACCGGCAGCAGCCCGAGACCCATGCTCGTGATCGAGAACGCGTACAGCGACCAGGCCACCAGGGCCACGCCGCCGAGCGCCGCGGTCAGTTTCACCAGGCTGAACAGGGCCACCCCCGCCACGTACTCCCATTCGCGCATGGGGGTGACCATCAGGTTGAGCATGCTGCGCGACCAGGTCTCCTCCAGCATGCCCGTGGCCAGCGCGATCTGCGCCTGGTAGACGACGTGCCAGAGCACGACGCCGACGAGCAGGTAGAGCGCCAGCTGCGCGGAGGCGGAGTCGGCGCGGCTGGCCGCGAACAGGCCGATGGTGCCGAACAGCACCACGTCGACCGCCGGCCACATGACCACGTCGAACAGGCGGTGCGGGCTGCGCCGCATCACGTACCAGTGCCGCTTGGCGACGGACAGGATGCGCCACACGCTCGCCATGACGGGACTCATGCCGTCACCTCCGTCTGCTGGAGTTCCGCCAGGTGGAGGAAGACCTCTTCCAGGCCGTCCCGGTCGAACCGCCTGGCGATCTCGTCCGGGGTCCCGTTGGCGACCACGCGCCCGCGTGACAGGAACGTCACCCGTTCGCACAGCCGCTCGACCTCGACCATGTTGTGGCTGGTCACGAGCAGCGCCGTGCCGTTGGTGGCGCACAGCTCCTGCAGGCCCGTGCGCACCCGCAGGGCGACGTCCGGGTCCAGCGACGCGGTCGGCTCGTCGAGGACGAGCAGCCGCGGGTTGTGCAGGGTCGCCTTGATGATGCCGACGAGCGTCTTCTGGCCGCTGGACAGCTCGGTGCCCATCGCCTTCTCCAGGTGCCCGATGCCGAAGCGCTCCAGGCCCTCGCGCGCCGCGACCCGCGGCCGGCGCAGCCCGTAGAGCCGGCCGAACATCTCCAGGTACTCGTTCACCCGGACCGCGCTCGGCAGCGGTAGGTAGCCGGCGGCGAAGCCGACGTCGCTCATCGCGGCGGCGCGTTTTGACGGCAACGACCTGCCGAGAATCTCGACCCTGCCCGCGTCGGGCGTGACGACGCCCAGACACATGAGCAGCGTGGTGGTCTTTCCGGCGCCGTTGGGCCCGAGCAGGCCGACCCGTTCGCCGTCGCCGACGGCCAGGTCGACCCCGTCGACCGCGCGGCCGCGCCGATAGTTCTTGATCAGGCCTTCGGCCCTTAGTACGGCAGACACGAAAAGTCATCCTCCCAGCCCACGCCGGATGAGGACACCGAATAACCGGCTACCCGATCACCAGGGTGCCGACCATGCCGCTGGAGGCGTGGTAGAGGCACGGGTACGGGTAGCGACCGGGCGCGGTCACCGTCACCCGCACGGTGCCCCGCGCACCGCCGTTGAGATTGCCGGTGTCCGGGGTGCCACCCGCGTCGGAGACGGCCACGTCGTGGGGGGTCGCGCCGCCGTTGACGAAGGTGAGTTCGACGGTACCCGGCTGGGCGCGCACCGTCGAAGGAGTAAACCGCAGCCCGTCCGTGAGGGTGACCGTCGCCCGCTGCACGCCGTCCGCGCCGCGCACGGCGTCCACGGCGTCCTCCGCGGTCGTAGGCGCGAGCGCTGGCTTCTTCATTCCGGCACCGCCGGGCCCGCCCTCCGGGCCGAAGATCGCGCAGCCGGACAGGCTCAGCACGGCCGCCGCGCCGATGGCGACAAGTCGCAGCCTCACGGTTCCACCAGCTCCTGTCCGAGGTAGCGGCCCTCAACGGCGCCGGGCGGGACGGCGAACAACGCGCTCGCCTCGTGCCGGATGAACCGGCTCAACGCGTCGCCGTTGGCCAGCCGCTGCTGCACGGGGACGAACCCGCGGCCCGGGTCGGCCTGCCAGGCGAGGAACAGCAGGCCCGCGTCGGGCGCCCTGTCCGGGCGCAGCCCGTCCGCGTAGGAGAAGCCGCGCCGCAGCATCGCCGCGCCCGCGTTGTTCGCGGCGGCCGCGAGACGGATGTGCGCGTCGGGCGCCACGGCGAGCTTGCCGTCCGTGCCCCGCGCGCTCAGGTCGACCGGGGTGACCTCGGTGCCGCCGTGCAGCGGCGCCCCGGTGTCCTTGCGCCGCCCGATGACCTTCTCCTGCGCCGGCACGGCCAGGGCGTCCCAGTCGTCGAGCAGCATCCGGATCCGCCGGATCACCACATAGGAGCCGCCGCGCAGCCAGTCAGGCCCGTCCTCGCCCACGAAGATCCGCCGCTCGAAGTCGGGGTCGGTCGACTTCGGGTTGTTCGTACCGTCGACCTGGCCCATGAGGTTGCGCAGCGTGGCACCCTCGTCGCCGGCCGCGCCGCGCGCCCGGGCGAATCCCGTCGCCTGCCAGCGCAGCGTCGCGGTGCCCTTCGCGATGCCCTGCAGCGCACGGACCGCGTGGTACGCCACCGTCGGGTCGTCCGCCGCGATGATCACGCCGAGGTCGCCGTCGCTGCGCGCCGGGTCGAGTTCGTCTCCCGGGAACGCCGGCAGCGGCGCCAGCCCGGCCGGCCGGTCGGTGCCGGCGAGCCCCGCCTTGCCGAACAGGCTCGGCCCGAAGCCGACGGTGACGGTGAGGCTGGCCGCGCCCAGGCCCAGCGCCGCCGTGTTGTCGTCCGCGCCGAGCGGCAGCCCGGCGGTGAGCCGCGCCGCGGCCGCGGTCCAGCCGCGCAGCAACGACCGCAACGCGTCCCGCGACGCCCCCTCAACAAGATCAAACGCTGCGAGTACGGCGTGGGCCTGCTGCCGCGTCGGAGTCACGATGCCGGCCTGACGCGTCCCGTGGAACGGCACGATCCGGGTACCCAGGTCGCTCAGCGGCACCGCCGTGCCCGTGGTGTTCGTGTTCGGGGCGGCCGAGGACCCGTCCCGCAGGCTGATGGTCGCGGCGGCGCCGACCAGGCCACCCACTCCGGCGGCCGCGACGAGGCCAACGGCGCTGCGCCGGCTGATCCCCCCGGCCACCGCCGCACCCGCCACGACCGGCGCGGCGGCCGGTTCCGGACTCGGTCCCTCGGCCGGTCCGGTTGCCGGTTCGGGGCTCGGTCCCTCGGCCGGTCCGGTTGCCGGTTCGGGGCTCGGTTCCTCGGTCGGCGCGCTGGCCACGGTCACGGCGGCGTCGGTCTCTTCTGTGGTCACGGGCTGATCCACCTCCGCCACCCCGACACCGGTCGGCGCGACGGAGTTCCCGGCGCGGGCCGTGGCGTACCGGCGCAGGACGAGCGGGAGCGCCAGCAGCAGCCCGACGCCGAGGCCCAACGCGACGGCGACGGTCGCCCGGTTGAGGTCGGCGGGCAGGGCCGAGGGCGCCGAGGAGCGCCACAACGCGGGCAGGTCGGACAGCCCGGAGATGCTGCCGATGAGCAGGCCGGACACGGCGGTGAGCCAGGCCGCGCGCAGGTGCCCGCGCAGCAGCAGGGCGGCGCCCAGCCCGCCGATGAGCCAGATGAGCAACTGGGTGAAGTCCGAACCGATCACCGCGCCGATCCGCTCGGGCACCGTGCCGGCCGTGATCAGACCGATGCCGACGCTGTGCACGAGGTCGATCACGACCATCGCGGCCGCCGCGGTGCCCAGCCAGCGGGCCGGCCGGGGCAGCAGCGCGGCACCCAGCACGAGCAGGACGGCACCGCCCGCGGCGAGGAACCACCACCCGGGGTCGGGGCCGGGCACCCACTCCAGGGTGCCGCTGGCCGACAACTCCCGCCCGCCCGCGTCGATGACCACCGTCCAGGTGCTGATCTGGTGATGCTCGGTCGGGGCGGCGGCCACGGCGGCCGGCATGGTCTTCGCCATCCAATGGATGCGGTGGTCGTGCCAGCGGAACACCGACCCGTCGCCCACCTTGCGCCACTTCGCCGGGTTCTCCGGGTTCACCCCCGCCGGGACCTTCACGGACCCGAACCGGTTCGCGTTGAGGTACGTGGCCGGGGAGTTGTCATTGACGAAGATGCCGTCCGGCCCGATCTTCGCGTAGGGCTCGTCTGCGTAGCCACGGACGGTGACGTCCGCGCCCGTCGTGTTGGTCATCTCCAACCGGCTGCCGTTCTCGATCACCTTGAGGGTGACCCCCGACACGGCCGGGCCGAGCGCGGACAGCGTGGTCCGGAAGTTGGTGGCACCCACGCCACCAACGGTGTGCGCGGCGGCCGGGGCCGCGCCGAGCAGAGCGAACACCGCCCCGAGCAGGACGGCGACGCCGACGCGCAGAACCGACACCGCACCCCCACGACCGACGTGAACCGGGCCCGAGCCTACCCCGGCACCGCCCCCGGCCCGGCAACCCTCCACGCCCCGCCCACCACGACGTCCCCCGGCAGAGATCACCCGCTCCGCCGCCACCGGGTCGCCCTTGGCGAGGCCACACTCCCACCAAGGGCCGCCTCGAGGGGGACGAGACACTCCGATGTCGTACCCATGGCGGGGGTCACGGCAGTCCCAGCGCGCCACGTGCGCACATCCGGCGGGCGTCGGCGAGCGATAACCGCACTTGCGCACTTTTACGTCTTATTCCGGCGCGGGTGGCCGCCACGAGCGCACGCTTGGCGGCCACCCGCGCGGACGGAAGGTGTCAGCCGTGGAGGCGGTCGATGTGGCGCATCTTGTTCATCGCGTCCAGGGCCGCGACCTTGTAGGACTCCGCGAGCGTCGGATAGTTGAAGACCGCGTCGACGAGGTAGTCGATCGTGCCGTTGCAGCCCATCACCGTCTGCCCGATATGCACGAGCTCGGTGGCGCCCGTGCCGAAGATGTGCACTCCCAGCAGCCGGCGGTCGTCGGGCGAGACGAGCAGCTTGAGCATGCCGTACGAGTCGCCGATGATCTGGCCGCGGGCCAGCTCGCGGTAGCGGGCCAGGCCCACCTCGAAGGGCACCTTGGCGGTGGTCAGCTCGTCCTCGGTCTGCCCGACGAAGCTCACCTCCGGGATCGTGTAGATGCCGATCGGCTGCAGCGTGTGCATGGCCCGGGCCGGCTCGTCGCAGGCGTGGTGGGCGGCGAGGCGCCCCTGCTCCATGGAGGTCGAGGCCAGCGCCGGGAACCCGATCACGTCGCCCACCGCGTAGATGTGCGGGACGTCGGTGCGGAAGTACTCGTCGACCTTGATGCGGCCACGCTCGTCGCCGACCAGGCCGGCGTTCTCCAGGCCCAGCTCGCCCGCGACGCCCTGGCGACCGGCCGAGTACATGACCGTGTCGGCGGCGATGCGCTTGCCGCTGTCGAGGACGGTGAGGGTGCCGCCGGCGTGGCGCTCCACGGCCGCGACGGACTCGCCGAACCGGAACGTCACGGCGAGGTCGCGCAGGTGGTACTTGAGCGACTCGATCACCTCGAGGTCGCAGAACTCCAGCATCCGCTCGCGCCGCTCGACGACGGTCACCTTGGTGCCGAGGGCGGCGAACATCGAGGCGTACTCGATGCCGATGACGCCGGCGCCGACGACCACCATCGACTGGGGCACCCGTTCGAGGTGGATGATGCCGTCCGAGTCGATGATCGTGCGGTCGTCGAAGTCCACGCTCGACGGACGGGCCGGGCGCGTCCCCGCGGCGATCACGATCTTCGACGCGGAGACCTTCGTCTCGCGGCCACCCGCCTCGCTGACCAGGATGGTGTGCGCGTCGATGAACCGCCCGGTGCCGGTGAGCATGGCGACCCGGTTGCGGGACAGCTGGCTGCGGATGACGTCGATCTCGCGGCCGATGACGTGCGAGGTGCGGGCCGCGAGGTCGGCCACGGTGATGTCGTCCTTGAGCCGGTAGCTCTGGCCGTACAGCTCGCGCTGGTTGAGGCCGGTCAGGTAGAGCACCGCCTCGCGCAGGGTCTTGGACGGGATGGTGCCGGTGTTGATGCAGACGCCGCCGATCATGTTCCGGCGTTCGACGACCGCGACCTTGCGGCCCAGCTTGGCGGCCGCGATCGCGGCCTTCTGACCCCCCGGCCCGGAGCCGAGGACGAGCAGATCGAAGTCGTACACGTCCCCGAGTGTGTCAACCGCAGGTTTCGAACGGGCTACACCCGTGAGGCCAACTGGTCGGCGGCGCGGCGTGCCTGATCGAGCCCGTGGCGCAGGGCGACGACCGGGTCGGCCTCCGCGCCGTCGGCGGCCGCGAGTCCCTCATCGACCCAGACGCGCAGCAGCGCGGAGAACGACATGCGCCGGTCGTTGGCCACCGCCATCACCCGCTCGTACGTGTGCGCCGGCAGGCGCAGGGAGCGGCCCACCATCACCTCGCCGTCGGGGTGCGCCTCGAAGGCACCGGGCTCGACCCGCCACTCGGCCGGGTCGCCGTAACTGTGGTCGACGCTGTCGCCGGCCATCACCTTGTCGAGAAGTTCCTTGCGGCTCATGACGCTCACACCTCCTGACCTACGACCTTGCGGTACAGGGCCTGGCCGGCGAGGCCCGCCTCGAAGGCGACCAGGATCTCCCAGTCGTCGTCGGAGGCGCCCGGGTCCTCGTGGAGCCAGACCTCGATCACGCGGCCCCTGCCGGTGGCGCCGATGATGCGCAGGACATTGTCGTCCTCGAGCTTGCGCAGCACCGGTCGACGCGACGTCAGGACCTGGTGCACCTCGGCCAGCTCGACGCCGAGGACCCGCGCGCGGGCGAGCGCCTCCGATGTCCAGCTGTACCGCACGTGATCGAATGTAACACGCGCGTACTACGCGAGTCGACCTCAGGCGGCCGGCATCGCGTACGACTCGGCCACCCGTGGTGCGGGCGGCGACTCCGGCACGACGATCACCGCCGTGCCGTAGGCGCACATCTCCGCGGTGCTGTTCGTGACCTGCCGGTGGTCGAAGCGCATGCCGATGATGGCGTTGGCCCCCCGCTCCCGGGCGGAGCGCACCATCTCGGTGATGGCCTCCTGCCGGGTCTGGACCAGCTGCTCGGCGGCCTCCGGGTGGGCACCCCCGTCGAGCGTCGCCAGGCCGGCCTTGTACGGGTTCCGGCTGCGCATCGTCAGACCGACCACGGGGCCGAGCACACTCTGCACCCGATAGCCGGGGATCGTCTCCGTCGTCACTACGAGAAGCATCGCGATCAACCTCGCCCCGTCGCCTGACCCATACTAACGTGATTTTTCGGACAGGGTGAAACATACGTACTAAAATGGTGAAAATACATTGGTGCGACGCAACGAGACATGTGTGTCTAGCGAGCCGCCCACGCATGACAGGCTGAGTCCATGCAGGACAAGACGATCCACGAGCACATCCACGCGCTCGTCGAGGAGGAGCACCGACTGCGCACCGCCATGCAGGCGGGCGACATCACCTCCGACGAGGAGCGCACCCGCCTGCGCGACCTGGAGGTCTCCCTCGACCAGTGCTGGGACCTGCTGCGCCGCCGCCGCGCCGCCACCGACGCGGGACTCGACCCGGACACCGTCGGCGAGCGCTCGGCCACCGAGGTAGAGGGCTATCTGCAGTAGCTAGTTGAGCCGCCAGATCGCCACGGTGAGCGCCGTCGCGTAGCTCACCCACGCCCAGTAGGGCACGAGCAGCCACGCCGCGGCGCGGCGGACCCGCCAGAAGGCCACGACCGTGACCCCGATGGCGAACCACAGCGCGACGATGTCCGCCGTGGCGAGGCCGTACGCCCCGAGCCCGAAGAAGATCGGCGTCCAGGCGGCGTTGAGCACCAGCTGGACCGCGTACGGCACCAGCGGCCACGTCCAGCCCACGCGCCGCCACGCCAGCCAGCCGGCAACCGCGATCATCACGTAGAGCACCGTCCAGACGGGCCCGAACAGCCACGACGGCGGCGCCCAGGCCGGCCGGGCCAGGCCGGCGTACTCGCCGGCGGCGTCGCGCACGCCGAATCCGCCCACGGCGGCCGTCGCGAACGCCGCGAGCCCGAACCCGCCTAACACGACCCAGTCGCGCGCCGACCGCCCGCGCCGCGTACCCACCATGACCGCCATGCCCTGTCCCTGCCCAGCGGTGCGACCCGGCAAACCCCGGTGCGCCGCCGAGAGGGCCGATACGCTGCGACTATGACCGAGCGCCTGGACGCGGTCGTGGTCGGCGCGGGCCTGTCCGGCCTGGTCGCCGCCCGCCGGCTGCACGACCTCGGCCGGCACGTGCGCGTCTTCGAGGCGTCCGACGACGTCGGCGGCCGGATCCGCACCGACCTCGTGGACGGCTTCCAGCTCGACCGCGGGTTCCAGACCGTCTGCCCGGGCTACCCGGCCTTCGCGCGCGAGTGCGACGTCGCCTCGCTGGACCTGCGGCCGTTCCCCCGGGGCGTCGGCATCCTCACCAACGGGCACGTCGAGCGCCTGCGGCCGGACCTGCGCGCCCTCGGCGTGCTGCGGTCGCGGCTGCTGTCCATCATGGACACGGTGCTGCTGGCGAAGCTCGCCGCGCGCGAGGCGCTCGGTGCCACCGACACGTCGCCCGACCACAGCGCCCTCGCCGAACTGACAGCGACCGGCCTGTCCCCGCGCGTCATCGAGCGGGTCGTGCGGCCCTTCCTCACGGCCGTCCTGCTGGATCCCGACCTGACCACGTCGGCGAAGGTGGCGCACCTGATCTGGCGGTCGTTCCTGCGCGAGGGCATCGCGGTGCCCGCGGCGGGCATGGCCGCGATCCCCCGCCAACTGGCCGCGTCGATGCCGGACCTGTCGGTCGAGTGCGGGCGCGCGGTGGTCGAGGTCTCCCCCCGGGGAGTACGCCTCGACGACGGCGAACGCGTACCCGCCCGGGTGGTGATCGTGGCCACGGACGCCACCACGGCGGCGCAGCTGGTGCCGGGCCTCCCGGTCCCCACATGGCGCCAGGTCACCACGTTCTATTTCGCGGCGGCTGAGCCGCCCCGCGACGACGGGCTGCTGCTGCTCGACGCCGACGAGCCGACCACCGTCCGCAGCACGGTCGTGCTGAGCAACGTCGCGCCGACGTACGCGCCTGCGGGCCGGTCGCTGATCGCGGCGTCGATCCTCGGCGCCCGCGAGCCGACCCAGGAGGTCACGCAGCGGGTGCGGGCCCGCCTGTCGGCGATGTACGGCACGGGGACGGCGCGCTGGGAGCTCATCCGGGCGTACCCGGTGGCGCAGGCGCTGCCCGCGATGCCGGCGCCGCACGCGATGCGGCGGCGGGTCCGGTTCGAGTCCGGCCTGTTCGTCTGCGGCGACCACCGCGACACCAGCACGATCCAGGGCGCGCTCGTGTCGGGCCGGCGCACGGCCAACGACGTGATAGCGGAGCTGCAGATCGCCGCGGACGCCTAACCCAGATCAACACGGACGGCGACGCCCGCGGCGGGCCACAGCCCGGTGAACCAGCCGCCGGCGTCGTCGGTCAGAGGTCTGAAGGCGGCGGAACCTTGCGGGTCACCCGCCGCGACTCGGCGTCGTCGGCGATCAGCACGACCGCGAGCAGGCTCGCGATCGCGACGCTGAACAGCCACGACGCGTCGTCGGTGACGCGCGCCGCCAAAGGCGCGTACGCCGCCAGAACGGTGAAGCCGATCCACATCCAACGCCGCTGAACGCGGCTCAGAAAGCCCAAACCCCCACGCACCACCGTATTGTGGTGCGTTCAGCGCGAATGCGGGTCATCCGATCGGTCAGGAATCGACCCGACCAAGGTACCAAAGTCCATAAGATCGCTGGTAGCCGCCATTGTGGACAGTGTCCTGACCACGAAGGTCAGCCGGCCGTGGTCGCCACCAGGTCGGCGACCAGCTCCGCGTCCGACGCACCGGCGGTGAGCAGCGCCCGCTGCCGCTGCGCCGACGTGCCCCGGGCCAGCAGCCGGTCGACCAGGTCGCGCACGAGCGGCCACTCCCCGCGCGCGGTCAGATCGGGCCGGACGTGCTCCAGCAGCGCCTCGACCAGCTTCTCCGCCGGCACCGCGCGCGCCGTGAACGGGTCGACGAGATCCTGCTCCAGCCCGGACCGCGCGGCCCGCCAGGTCGCGGCGCGCACGAGCTCGACCGGCGCCTCGGCCAGCGGCCCGGCCCGGTACACCGCCCCGTCGGTCGCCTCGCCCTCCGCCGCGGCGGCCGTGGCGACCAGCGCCCGGCTCAGCGCGGCGAGCAGCACCACGTCGTCGAGGTCCGGGCAGCCGTCCGCGATGCGGACCTCCACGGTCGGGTAGCGCGCCGACGGCCGCGCGTCGTAATAGATCATCCCGGCGTCCTTGATGACGCCGCTGCCCACCAACGACTCCACCAGCCGGTCGTACTCGTCGGCCGAGCGCACGTCCGGCGGCGGTCCCACCGTGGGCCACCGCGAGATCGCCACGGTGCGGTAGGACGCGTACCCGGTGTCCGCGCACCGGAACATCGGCGAGCTGGCCGACATCGCGAGCAGCGTCGGCAGCCAGCCGCGCACCCGGCGGGTCACCCGCACCGCGAGGTCCCGGTCCGGCACGCCGACCTGCACCTGGCAGGCGCACACCTGCTGCTCGGCGACCAGCTGCCGGTACTCCTCATGGATCCATTCGTAGCGGGACTTGGGGAACACCCGGACCACCGACCCGCCGGACCCCGGCACGGTGCCGCTGGCGACGACCCCCAGCCCGAGGGCCCGCGCCGCCGTCACGAGCTGACCCCGGCGCGCGACCAGGTCTTCCCGCAGCGTGGCCAGCCCTTCGTGCACGTCGGTCGCCGTCTCGATCATCGTGCGGTGCAGCTCGGGCTCGACCTCGGCGCGCGAGGCGAGCAGCGCGCGGGCGCCCGCCCGCAGGTCGCCCGTCTCCGGGTCGACGATGTGGAACTCCTCCTCCACGCCGATCGTGGCGCCCGGTTCGTGCGAGGCTGTCGGCGTGGACACGACGGACCCCTCGCCCGACGCGGTGGTGCTCGGTGAGGCGCTCATGGATCTCCTCGAAACTCCGGATACGGACTCTCACACTGCCCTGACCAGCGAGTTCGCAAACCAGGACGGGTCGGTTTTCCGTCCGGTGGTGGGCGGCGCGCCGCTCAACGTCGCGGTCGGCGTGGCCCGGCTGGGCGGGTCGGCCCGGTTCCTCGGCGCGCTGTCCGCCGACGAGCTGGGCCGACGGATCCGGGCGCTGCTCGGCGCCGCCGGGGTGGACACGACCGGCTGCCCCACCAGCCCCGCCCCCACGACCCTCGCGCTGACCAGCTTCACCGGGTCCGAGCCGGACTTCCACTTCTACGGCGACCCGCCGTCCTACGCCGCCATCGACGCCGGCGACGTCGTCGAGCGGGCGATCGCGGGCGCCCGTACCCTCTATTGTGGATCTATCGCGTTGCTGCAGCCGGGCCCGCTGGCCGCGGCCCGCGAAGCCTGGTCCGTGCGCGGACCGCTGCGCACCTTCGACCCCAACGTGCGCCCCCGGCTCACGCCCGACCCCGCCGCGCTGCGCGCGGTCGTCGAGGAGTTCGCGGCGACGGCGCACCTGGTCAAGCTCAGCGCGCCCGACGCCCGGGAGCTGTTCGGGCTCGGTCCCGAACAGGCGGCCGCGCACCTGCTCGCGGCCGGCGCGGCCACCGTCGTGGTCACCCTGGGCGCCGCCGGCGCGCTGGTCGCCCACCACACCACCGTGGTACGGGTACCCGCGCCGACCGTCTCGGCAGTGGACGCCACGGGCGCCGGCGACGCGACGATGGCCGGCCTGCTGTTCGCCCTGGCCCGGGCCGGCGTGCCCGACGACTGGCGCGCCCACGTCGCGTTCGCGACGGCGGTCGGCGCCCTGGTCTGCGAGACCCCCGGCGGCGCCACCGCGATGCCCACGCTAACGGCGGTCCGCGCCCGCTTTCCCGGGCTGCCCATCCCCGGCTTGCCCGAATTTTCGGTTTAGCCCTATATCACACGGTTGGAACTCTCAGACCCGCCGCACGGGCGCCGATGGGCAGCACGACCAGCGAGCCGAACGGGGATGGGACACGATGTCGTACGAGCTGTCGCGACGAGGCGAAACGCTCCCTACCGATGCCCTCTCCGTCCTCGTGGTGGACGACGAGCCCACGGTGCTCGACACGCTCAGCCACCAGCTCGGCACCGAGTACCACGTGTCGACCGCCATCGACGCCGCCTCGGCGCTGGCCTGGCTGGAGGAGAACGGGCCGCCCGCCACCGTGATCAGCGACCTGCGGATGCCCGGCATGGACGGTATCGAGCTACTCGGCGAGATCCGCCACCACTACCCGCTGACCAGCCGCATCCTGCACACCGCCCAGGCGGACCTCACCTCCGCGCTCGCGGCCATCAACGCCGGCCATGTGCTGCACATGCTCTGCAAGCCCTGCTCGCCCCGGGAGCTGCGCGGCAGCGTGCGGGAGGCCGTGCAGTACCACCAGATGAAGGTGGCCGAACGCGAGGTGCTGGACGAGACGCTGCGCACCAGTCTGCAGGCGCTGTTCGGCTGCCTTCAGCTGGCCAGCCCGGCGGCCTTCGCCCGCGCCGGGCGCATCCGGGACCTGGTCGGCCTGATCTGCCGCCAGCTCGATCTCGGCAGCGCGTGGGAGATCGAGGTCGCGGCCATGGCCTCGCAGCTCGGCGCGGTCACCGTGCCGCCGAGCGTCCTGGCCAAGGCGGAGCAGGGCGAGCCGCTCTCCGACCACGAACAGCAGATGATCGACGCCATCCCGGGCGTGGCGGTCCGTCTGCTCGCCGACATCCCCCGGCTGGACGTCGTGGTCGACATCGTGGCCGGCCTGCAGGGCAACCCGGCCACGTCCCCGGTCAGCCCCATCGTGCGGCTGGCCGTCCAGGTTCTGCGCGCGGCGATCACGTACGAGAGCTACCTCAAGCAGGGCGTCGCCACGGACAGCATCCTGTCGGTGCTCAGCGGCGACGACTTCGACCCCGGAATCGTCGACGCGCTGCGCACCGTGCGGAACGGCAGCGCCGCCGACGCGGCGGTGCGGGCCTACCGCGTGTCCGACATGGTGGTCGGCATGCGCATCGCCGAGGATGTGCTGGGCGTCAACGGGCCGGTCCTCATCGGACACGGGATGCTGGTCACCGAGATGCTGCTGGCACGGCTGACGAACTTCGCGAGGATGGGTCAGCTCGTCGAGCCGATCCTGGTCACGCTGCCGGGCGGTGCGCGGTGACCGCCGCTACCGCGACCACGACGGCGGCGACGGTGCGCGCCCGCGTCACCGACCTGATCGACGGCGGCACCCCCGCCGACGTCGCGTTCGCCGACCGGCTCATCGTCTCCTACCTGCAACGATGGCCCGTGCTCCTCAGCCGTCTCGCCGACGCCATCACCGAGATGGACACCGAGGTGGCCGCGTACCGTGCCCACGCGCTCAAGGGCGCTGCCGGGAACCTGGGCGCCGCGGCCGCCGCCGAGCTGTGCGCCGACGCGGAGGCGCTGGCCACGGCGGCCCGCTGGGACGACCTCGCGCCCTACCCCCACCGGCTGCGCGCGGCGTTGAGGAACGCCGCCGACGAGCTGACGCTGGTCCTCGTGGAGCTGCGCGGCTGAGCCCACCGCCCCGTACGCCGGTCACAGATCGTTGAGGGCGGCCCACAACTCCTCGGGCACGGGCACCTCGAGCAGGGCGAGGTCCTCACGGATCTCGGCGGCGCTGCGCACGCCGGCGACGACCGCGCTGACCGCCGGGTGGCGCAGCGGGAACTGCAGCGCGGCGGCGGCGAGCGGCAGGCCGTACGCGGCGCAGAGGCGCTGCATCGCGCGGGCGCGGCCAAGGACCGCCGGGTCGGCCGGGGCGTAGTTGAAGCGCGCCCCCGGGTTCGGGTCGGCCAGGATGCCGCTGTTGAACGCCCCGCCCACCAGCACGCCCACGCCGCGCTCGGCACACAGCGGCAGCAGCTCGGCCGCCGCCTCGCGGTCGAGCAGCGTGTACCGCCCGGCGACCAGCACCACGTCGACGTCGGTCTCGCGGACGAACCGGGCGAGCATGGCCGACTGGTTCATGCCGGCGCCGATCGCCCGCACCACGCCCTCGTCCCGCAGGCGGGCCAGGGCCGGGAAGGCGCCGGCGACGGCCTCGTCCCAGTGGTCGTCCGGATCGTGGATGAGGGCCACGTCGACCCGGTCGAGGCCCAGCCGGGTCAGGCTCTCCTCCAGCGACCGGCGCACGCCGTCGGCGCTGTAGTCGCGCACCCGCACGAGGTCACTGGGGCCGCCGACGAAGCCCTCCTCGTCGTGCGCGGCCCGGCCCGGGACGAGCAGCCGACCCACCTTGGTCACCACCGTGTACCCGTCGCGGGAGCGCCCGCGCAGGAACTCGCCCAGGCGCCGCTCGGCCAGGCCCGCGCCGTAGTGCGGGGCGGTGTCGAACAGCCGCACCCCGCCCGCCCACGCCGCCTCCAGCGTGTCGGCCGCCGCGGCCGCACTGACCGGCTCGTACAGGCCCGCGAGCGGGGCGGTGCCGACGGCCAGCCGGCCGGAGCGCACCGTCGCCCACCGTGACCCGGTCACGACGCGACCACCGGACGAATCCGCAGGGCGTTCATGCCGCCGTCGACAGCCAGGTCGACCCCGGTGACCGCGCCCGCGAGGGGACCGGCCAGGTACGCCACGGCGGCCGCGACCTCCTCGGGGCAGACCAGGCGGCCGGTGGGCTGGCGCGCGGCCAGCGCGGCGCGCTCGGCGGCCGGGACGTCGGCGGCCGGGAGCAACCGGGCCACCCAGGGGGTGTCAACGGTGCCGGGGTTGACGCAGTTCACCCGGATGCCCTCGCGGACGTGGTCGGCGGCCATCGCCCGGGTGAGCGACAGGACGGCGCCCTTGGAGGCCGAGTACAGCGCGCGCTGCGGCAGGCCGGCCGTGGCCGCGATCGAGCACATGTTGACGATCGCGGCGGCCGGCGAGCGGCGCAGGTGCGGCAGGGCCGCCCGGCTCATCCGGGCGATGCCGACGACGTTGACGTCGAGGACCCGTGACCACTCGTCGTCGGGGTTGTCCGCGACCGTGCCGAGCGCGCCGATGCCCGCGTTGTTGACCAGGATGTCCAGCCGCCCGAAGCGCCCGACGACCGCCGCGACGGCGGCGACGACGGACGCGTCGTCGGTGACGTCGCAGCCGACGGCGAGGTGCCCCGCCGCGCCGCCCGCGAACGCGTCCAGCTCGACGTCCTTGCTGACGTCGAGCACCGCGACGTAGGCCCCGCGCGCGGCGAGCAGCCGCGCGGCGGCCAGACCGATCCCGGACGCACCCCCGGTCACGGCCGCGACCAGGCCACCAAGTTCGCTCATGCCGTCACCTCCGCTGCGCTCCGGCGCCGCCATGAGCCACCACCGAGCCGATGATTCGCTCGCTGACGCCCGCTCATGCCTGTCCCATGACCTGGCGCTGGCGGCCGAGGCCGTCGATCTCGAGTTCGACGACGTCGCCGGCGGTCAGGTAGGGGAAGGTGCCGCCGAGGGCGACGCCCGCGGGCGTGCCCGTGTTGATGAGGTCGCCGGGCTCGAGCACCATGAACTGGCTCAGGTACCACACCACGTGCGCGACGTCGAAGATCATGTTCTTGGTGGTGCCGTCCTGGCGGGGCTCGCCGTTGACCCACAGCCGCAGGCCCAGGTCCTGCGGGTCGGCGACCTCGTCGGCGGTGACCAGCCACGGGCCGAGCGGGTTGAAGGTCTCGCAGGACTTGCCCTTGTCCCACTGACCGCCCCGGTCCAGCTGGAACTCGCGCTCGCTGACGTCGTTGGAGATCGTGTACCCGGCGATGACGTCGCGCGCCCGCGCCGGGTCGGCCAGGTAGCGCGCCGTGGCACCGATGACGACCGCCAGCTCGACCTCGTAGTCGGTGCGGGTGCTCGCGCGAGGCACGAGCACCTCGTCGTCGGGCCCGACGACGGTGTTGGCGGCCTTCATGAACACCACCGGCTCGGCCGGCGGGGTGGCGCCGGACTCGGCCGCGTGGTCGGCGTAGTTGAGCCCGATGCAGACCACCTTGCCCGGCCGAGCGATCGGGGCGCCGACCCGCAGGCCCGCCCCGTCGAACTCGGGCAGCTCCCCCACGGCCAGCGCGGCGGCCGCGCGCGCGACCCCGCCGCCGGCGAGGAAGGCGCCGTCCACATCGCGGGTGACGCCGCTCAGGTCGAACAGCCGCCCGTCGTCGGCGAGCACCGCGGGTCGCTCCGCGCCGGCATCGCCCAGCCGTACCAGTCTCACTCTCACGCTCCAGAACCCTGCGTTTGCGGGAATTAGTTGTGCGTCCCAACAGACTCTCGCACGACCCCCGGCCGAGGGTAAAGCGCGCTACACCGAGCCGGCGAGTGACTCGCGCAGCAGGCTCGCCTTCGCCCGCAGTGGCGCGGGCAGCTCCGTCTCCTCGCCGAGCAGGCGGTCCAGGGTGCAGTGCAGGCCGCGGACCACGTCGGGCGTGGACGTGGCGGCGACGATCACCTCGTCGATCTGCAGCGCCCAGCGCTCGTAGCCGGCCTCGGCCAGGTCCGCGCTCATGGAACCGGCGGAGATATAGATGTCCCCTGCCACGAAACGCCTCCCCACACCCGTGCCGGGTCTCCATCATGCCGGCGGACGGGACTTTGTTCAGCTCCCCCACTCTCGTACCCGTGTTCGAAAACCGGCAAGACCATGACCCCGATACGGGGGTCACCTGCGATCCCCTCATCGAAAGTAGTTTCGAAGCACCGATTTGTCGTCTTCGGCAAATGGCCGGACCGGGCGTGTCAGGGCCGGCGGATCGGCCAGCAGTTGCCGGTGCGGTAGTGCTCAGTGTGATCGTCCGCCACGAGGTTGTGGTTCGACCGCGCGATCCGGGCGCAGATCTTCGGCAGCGACATGTCGAGGCTCTTGTACTCCGAGTCCGACGTGGAGACCCGCGACGGGTTCTGGTCCTCGATGTACCAGCTGCCGCGGTCGTCGGCCTGGGTGCCCATCACGTCGGCCGCCGGGTCCGTGCCGTCGCCGCTGTAGAAGTGCACGTGGTAGCCGCTGCGCTTGTTGGGCGTCGAACCCGCCCACTCCGCGGCGTACCTGATCACCAGCTGCTTGCCGTCGAAGGTCACGTCGGTGATGCAGACCCAGCGCTCGTTCGCCTTGATCTCGTCGCTGCACTCCTCGTCCGGCGCCAGTGCCGGCGCGGCCGAGGGCGTCGCGGAGGCCGTCGACGGGGTCTGCGGCGCGGCCGACGTCTCGGCGGCCGACGT
>NZ_BAAALT010000165.1:0-8673 GCF_039528515.1 Luedemannella flava | reverse complement strand
CCGGGTCGTCGGGCGCCTGCCAGGGCAGCAGGCTGAGGGCCACGACGGCCGTGCCGGCGACCGCCCCCGCGATGGTGAGCGTGGGCTTCAACGACAGGCCGGCGAACAGGTGCAGACCGCTCTTGCCGGCAGCACTCGCCGCCGACGCGGCGCCGCCCACCCACGACGGGTCGGCCAGCGCGGCGGGCAGCGGCAGCAGGCCCACCGCCCCGACCAGGCGCTCGGCGGGGGTCAGCAGGTGCCCGGCGGTCGAGCACCGCGCGCACCCGCGCACGTGCCGGTCGAGCCGCTTGAACCAGTGCGCGTCGGGGCGACGGTCCCAGCCCTGCGCGAGGGAGGTCAGCTCGGGGCAGCGGGGGGACATACGCCACGCGGCGACGAGGATGCGGGCCCGGGCGAAGTGCGCCTTCATCCGCTGCACCCGGACAGCCGTGTGCGCGGTGGTGATGCCCAGCGCCCCGGCCACCTCGGCCCGGGTCAGCCCGCCCGACTCCTCCTGCCACCACAGCGCGAGGATGCGCCGGTCGTCCGGGCCGAGCCAGCGGCTCGCCTCGGCGAACGCGTCGCGCTCCCCGGCGAGTTCGAGCCGGTTGAGCGCCCCGCCGACGAACTCCGCGTCGGGGTCGGGCAGGTCGGGTGCCTCGTGCAGCGGCAGCTGGCGCACGCCCGCCCCGCGCCGGTCACGGTCCTGGATCTGACGGATCGCGATGGCGATCAGCCAGGACCGGAACCGGTCGGGGTCGCGCAGCCCGGGCAGGCTCTGCACGACCCGCACCATCGTCTCCTGGACGACGTCGTCGACGTCGGGGTGCCCGTGCAGGGCCCGGCCCACGATGTTGTACACCAGCGGCAGGTGGGACCTGAGCAGGTCCGCGAGCGCCCGTCGGTCACCCGCCCGCGCGGCCTGCACCAGCTCGGTGTCGGCCACGGCGTGCATCGGGTCCTCCGGCGACGACAAGGTCATAACAATTCCGGGCGCATCCTGACACGCGACTTTCGGGACTGTAAAGGCCGCGCGCCCCCGGCTGAGAAACCTCGCGAGGCGGTGTTATCGGTGCGCGACCCGCGCGTCCACTAACTAGCGGTGTCGCTGCCTAGCGATCACCTTCGATTGGAAAGCGCTTGCCACTGGTCCGGATCTTCGCTGGCGCGAAGGCCTGGCACCGCGCACGTCCCAGATGCAAAAGGAGCAGTTCCCATGTCACTACGACGGCGCCGCACGGCGCTGATCGGGGCGGCCATCGCGGCGGCGATGGTCGCGGCCGCCGGCGGGGTGATCGCCGCAACTTCCGCCCAGGCCGCCACCGGCTGTCGGGTCACGTACTCCGTGGCGTCGCAGTGGCCCGGCGGGTTCGGCGGCAACGTCTCGGTCACCAACCTCGGTGACGCGCTCAACGGCTGGACGCTGACCTGGAGCTTCACCGCCGGGCAGACCGTCACCCAGGCGTGGAACGCCACCGTCACGCAGAGCGGCTCGGCCGTGACCGCCACCAACGTCGCCTACAACGGGGCCCTGGCCACGAACGCGTCCGCGTCGTTCGGGTTCAACGGTTCCTGGAACAACTCGAGCAACCCCGTCCCGTCGAGCTTCGCGCTCAACGGCACGACCTGCACCGGCTCGACGTCGACCTCGGCCGCGACCACCACGCGGGCCACCACCGCCGCGCCGACCACCACCCGGGCCGCCACTACGCGGCCCGCGACGACCGCCGCGCCGACCACCCGCGCGCCGGTGACGACCGGCAGCTCCACGCTGGGCTCCTGGCCGACGAAGACCGGCGACATCAGCCTGTCCAACGGCACGATCAGCGTCTCCGGCACGTACGACGGCGGCATGAAGCGCATCTGCTGCATCGGCGACGGCGGTCAGTCCGAGTCGCAGGACCCGGTGCTCGAGGTCGCCAACGGCGGCACGGTGAAGAACCTGATCATCGGTTCGCCGGCCGGCGACGGCATCCACTGCCTGGGCACCTGCACCATCCAGAACGTCTGGTGGGAGGACGTCGGCGAGGACGCCGCGACGTTCCTGCAGACCAACGGCGGCACGTCGTACGTCATCGGCGGCGGCGCCAGGTCGGCCTCCGACAAGGTGTTCCAGCACAACGGCAACGGCACGGTCAACATCTCCGGCTTCTACGCCGAGAGCATCGGCAAGCTGTACCGCGGCTGCGGCAACTGCACGAACAGCTACCAGCGCCACGTCGTCGTGACGNCATCCACGCCTGCGCCATGTACCAGGGCGTCGCGAAGGGCTCCGAGCCGACCTACCTCGGCGACGGCGTCAACAACGCGTACTGCAGGTTCACGTCCGCGGACATCATCTTCCAGTAGGCGCCCGGGGCGGCCGTCGCGGGCTCGGCGGCCGCCCCGGTCCGTCCCCTGTCGAACCGAGGAGCATCCACCGTGAAATCCGCACGATCGCGCCGGCTGGTGCGCGTGGCGGCGCCGCTCGCCGCCCTCGCCGCCCTCGGCGCCGTGGCGCTGGTGACGGCCACCTCCGCCAACGCCGCCACGCTGTTCAGCGACACCTTCGAGGACGGCAACGCCGACGGCTGGTCCAAGTCGGGCGGCACCTGGGCCGTCGGCACCGACGGCTCGCGCGTCTACACCCAGTCCAACTCCGGCTCCGAGCTGGCCCGCGTGTTCGCCGGCCAGACGAGCTGGACCGACTACGCCGCGCAGGCGCGGGTCAAGCCGCTCGCGTTCGGCGCGGCGACCCGCTACGTGGGCGTGGCCGCCCGGTCGGGCAGCTCGTCGAGCTTCGACCGGCTCGTGCTGACCGACGCGAACCGGGTGGAGCTGCAGGCCGTGCGCAGCGGCACGGTGACGGTCATCGGGTCGGCGGCGCTGACCGTGTCGACCGGCACCTGGTACACGCTGCGCATCGAGGCCCAGGGCAGCGCCCTGCGCGGGTACGTCAACGGCACCCTGGTCGCGAGCGGCTCCGGCAGCCAGGCGAGCCAGGGCCGCATCGTCCTGCAGACGTTCCACGCGTCGGCCTCGTTCGACGACGTGCTGGTCGAGACGCTCGGCACCACCACGCCGACGAGCGCCGCCCTCACGACGACACGTCCGGCGACCACGACGGTCGGCCCGACGTCCGCCGCGCCGACCACGTCGCGCGCGCCGGTCACCAGCGCGGCGCCGACCAGCTCGACCCCGGCGAACACGCTGATCGTGGCCACCAACGGCAACGACGCCAACGCGGGCACGCTGTCCGCGCCGCTGGCGACGCTGGGCCGGGCGGTGACGCTCGCGACCGCGGGCACCACGATCGCGCTGCGCGCCGGGACGTACCAGTTCAGCGCGAACGTGCAGATCTACAAGGACGGCACCTCCGCCAACCCGTACACGATCACCAGCTACAACGGCGAGAAGGTGATCCTCGACGGGGAGAACCTGCCGTACACGCCGGCGGCAACCGGCGGCAGCATCCCGAACGCGGACCGGGGCCTGCTGCACATCGAGGCCGACTACTGGCGGGTGCGCAACGTGGAGATTGTCCACGCGCCGTACGCCATCTTCTGCCGCGACTGCAACAACAACATCTTCGACCGGCTGACCACCCGCGACAACTACGAGTCGGGCCTGCAGATCCAGGGCGCGGCCAGCAACAACCAGGTGCTCAACCTGGACAGCTACGGCAACCGGGACCCGCGCAAGAACGGCGAGAGCGCCGACGGGCTGGCCATCAAGGAGGGTTCGGGCACGGGCAACGTGGTGCGCGGCGCCCGGCTGTGGAACAACTCCGACGACGGCTTCGACGCCTGGCTGTTCACCTCGCCGATCCTCATCGAGAGCTCGGCGGCGTGGGGCAACGGCTTCAACCGGTGGAGCCTGCCGAACTACGTCGGCGACGGCAACGGCTTCAAGATGGGCGGCGGCGACCCGGACCCGCCGGCGAACCACACCATCCGCAACAGTTTCGCCTTCGACAACGCGGTGGGCGGGTTCATCGACAACGGCAACCCGGGCACGGTCACCGTCGCCTTCAACACCGCGTTCCGCAACGGCGACGGCGGCTTCAAGTTCGGCAGCTCGACGTCGGTCCTGACGAACAACCTCGCCCTCACCAACGGCGCCGGGGTCACCCTCGGCTCGTCGAGCGCCTCCGGCAACTCCTGGAACATCAAGAGCTCATGGAGTACGGCCGACGTGGCCAGCACCGACACGTCGGTGATCACGGGCGCGCGCAACAGCGACGGCAGCATCCGCCCGTCGTCGTTCCTGCGACCGGTCGCCTACCCGAACCTGGGCGCCCAGATCTAGCCGGAGCGGAGTTCCGGGGAGGGGGCGGCCGTCCACCGCTCCCTCCCCGGCCAGGGTGTAGGCGGCGTCCTGCATGTCGGCGACGGACACGTGGCCGAGACCGGGCCAGGTCTCGGTCCGCACTTTGTCGTCGGCGTGCGGGGCCGACCACACCGACCGCATCTTCCCATACCCGCCGGCCATGCCGGCGGGCGTGCGAAGCGGGTCGACCTCCCCGGTGGAGAACAACGCGGGCCTGGGGGCCGCGATGCCCGCCATCGGGGAGGTCGAGGTGCGGGCCGCCGGTTACGCCGGGTCCGCGATGTCGATGCGGCGGGCCGGCGAGAGCCGCTGGGTGCGGTCGTCGCCCGCCTCGGTCGAGATCGGCCAGCCGATCCGCAGCGCCAGGTATGGGTGCCCGGGCTCCGGCAGCACGTCGCGCAGCGCGTTGCGCAGGGCCTCGACCTCCACCACGTTGCTGATCGGCGAGGTGGCGAGCCCGTGCACCGTGGCCTCCAGCAGCACGGCCGACAGCGCCTCGCCGGCCCGCAGCCAGGACGCCGGGTCGTCGTGCTCGCCCCAGAACAGGGCGTACGAGGCGCAGCGGTCGAGCAGCACCGGGCCGGCGCCCGGCTCGGGGTCGGCGTCCGGCACGAACTCGCGCACGGGCACCACCCGGGCCGCGGCGGCCGGGGCGTTCGCGGCCGGCATGCCGTCGCGGGCGTAGCGCGGCCGGTGCGTCCAGCCGTCGAGGTCCGCGACGTAGCGTTCATCGCCGGCCTCCACCAGGGCGGCGCCCTCGGTGAGGCGGGCGAGCAGCCCGACGCCCTCGGCGTCGAGGAGGGTCAGCCGGGTGTCCTCGGCCGCGGCGACCGACCGCAACCGGTCCAGCAGCATGGTGGACACGGGGATCTCGGCGAACGGCCGGCGGTCGGTGCGCCGGCGGGCCATCGCCGCGAAGCGCGCGTACTCGGTGTCGTCCTCCACCAGGACGCCGGGGAACCGCAGGCTGACCCGGGCGAGCAGGTCGGGCGTGCCGGGGTAGGGCAGCCGGTCGACCACGACCTCGTCGCCGCTCGCGGCCAGCGCCGTACGCAGGTGGTGCAGCGCGGTGCCGCAGCTGAGCGTGAGCAGCAGCCCGGCCGGGTCGATGGAGACGACCTGGCGTTCGCGGTCGGCCCACAGCTCGACCGCGTCGTCCAGGACCCGCCACCGCCAGGGCTGGGTGTTCCAGACCGACGGGGCCCGCAGCGCCATGTGCGCTGCCCACTGCAGGTGACTCGCGCGGCTCAACAGGTCTCGACTCATAGGTGCAGCCTCGACCCGCCGGCGGCGGACCGCCCAGGGTCCAAGGCCCCGCCGACCCGAGACACACGGCCCTACGGACCGTCCGGCGCAGGACGTACCACGAGGGTGAGGGCGCGACCGCGCCCGCGTTACGGGAGGTCGACGATGACCAAGCGCGTCTACGACTTTGCCGAAGGAAACAGGTACCTTGCCGATCTGCTCGGCGGCAAGGGCGCCAACCTGGCCGAGATGACCAGGATGAGCCTGCCGGTTCCCCCCGGTTTCACGATCACCACCGAGGCCTGTCGGGAGTACCTCGCGGCGGGCACCCTGCCGCAGAGCCTGATCGACGAGGTCGCCGGGCACCTGCGCCGGATGGAGGCGGCGATGGGCCGCCGGCTCGGCGACCCGGATGACCCGCTGCTGCTGTCCGTGCGCTCCGGCGCCCGGTTCTCCATGCCCGGCATGATGGAGACGGTGCTGGACATCGGACTGACCGACGCGACGGTCGCGGGCCTCGCCCGGCACACGGGCGACGAGCGGTTCGCGTGGGACTCCTACCGCCGCCTCATCCAGATGTTCGGCCGCACGGTCTGCGGCGTCCCCGCCGACGCGTTCGACGAGGCGCTGACCACCGAGATAGCGCTCGCCGGGGTGCCCAGCGAGACCCAGCTCTCCCCGGACCACCTGCGCACTCTCGTCGAGACCTACAAAAAGATCTTCCTGGAGTACGCCGGGGAGAGCTTCCCGCAGGACCCGACCGAGCAGGTGCTGCGCGCCATCCGGGCCGTCTTCGCCTCGTGGAACACCGAGCGGGCGGTCATCTACCGGCGCCAGGAACGCATCCCGGCCGACCTGGGCACGGCGGTCAACGTCCAGGCCATGGTGTTCGGCAACCTGGGCGCCGACTCCGGCACGGGCGTCGCGTTCACCCGCGACCCGGCCACCGGGGCGCGCGGCGTCTACGGCGACTACCTGGCCAACGCCCAGGGCGAGGACGTCGTGGCGGGCGTGCGCAACACGGTGCCGCTGCAGGAGCTGGCCGCGCTGCACCCGGACTGCTTCCGGCAGCTGACCGGCATCATGGCCCAGCTGGAGCACCACTACCGCGACCTGTGCGACATCGAGTTCACGATCGAGCGCGGCACGCTGTGGATGCTGCAGACCCGGGTCGGCAAGCGCACCGCCGAGGCGGCGTTCATCATCGCGTCCCAGCTCGTCGACGAGTGGACCATCGACCTGAACGACGCGCTGCGCCGGGTCTCCGGCACGCAGCTGGACCACCTGATGTTCCCCCGGTTCGACCTGAGCGGCGCCCCGAAACCGCTGGCGACCGGGGTGCCCGCGTCGCCGGGCGCGGCCACCGGGCGGGTCGTGTTCACCGCCGAGGCCGTGGCCGCCGCCGACGGGCCGGCGATCCTGGTGCGCCGCGAGACCAACCCGGACGACCTGCCCGGCATGATCGCGGCGGTCGGCATCCTCACCAGCCGGGGCGGCAAGACGTCGCACGCCGCGGTGGTCGCGCGCGGCATGGGCAAGACCTGCGTCTGCGGCGCCGACGCGATCGACGTCGACCCGGCCGCGGGCCGGTTCACCGTCGGCGGCCGGGAGGTGCGCGAGGGCGACACGATCTCGATCGACGGCACGACCGGCCGGGTGTACGCGGGCGCGCTGCCCGTCCTCGCCTCGCCCGTGGTCCGCTACTTCGAGGGCGAGTTGGCGCCGGACGCCGAACCGCTGGTCGCGGCCGTGCACCGGATCCTGTCGCACGCCGACGCGGTGCGCCGCCTCGGCGTGTGGGCGAACGCGGACACCCCCGAGGACGCGGCCCGCGCGCGGCGTTTCGGCGCCGTCGGCATCGGCCTGTGCCGCACCGAGCACATGTTCCTCGGCGAGCGGCGCGCGCTGGTGGAGCGGCTGATCCTGGCCGCCGACGACGCGGCACGCGAGGCCGCGCTGGCCGAGCTCCTGCCGCTGCAGCGGGCGGACTTCGTCGGGATCCTGCAGGCCATGGACGGTCTGCCCGTCACGGTGCGGCTGCTCGACCCGCCGCTGCACGAGTTCCTGCCGGCGCTGGAGGACGTCACCGCCGCGTACGCGCGGGCGGAGGCGCTCGGCGCGGTCGGGCAGCGGGAGGCTGAGCTGTTGCCGGCGGTGCGCCGCATGCACGAGCAGAACCCGATGCTGGGCCTGCGCGGGGTGCGGCTCGGCCTCGTCGTCCCCGGCCTGTACGCCATGCAGGTGCGGGCCCTGGCCGAGGCGGCCGCCGAGCGGATCCGCGCGGGCGGCCACCCCCGGCCGGAGATCATGGTGCCGCTCGTCGGCACCGTGCAGGAGTTGGAGATCGCCCGGCACGAGATCCTCGACGTGCTGGCCTCGGTCGAGGGCGCGCCGGCGATCCCGGTCGGCACCATGATCGAGACCCCGCGCGCGGCCGTGACGGCCGGCGAGATCGCGGGCGCCGCCCAGTTCTTCTCGTTCGGCACGAACGACCTGACGCAGATGACCTGGGGCTTCTCGCGCGACGACGTGGAGGGCTCGTTCTTCCCGCGCTACCTGGACCTCGGGGTGTTCGAGGTGTCGCCGTTCGAGTCGCTCGACGGGCGCGGGGTCGGCCGGCTCGTGCGGCTCGCCGTCGAGGAGGGCCGCGCCGTGCGGCCCGGCCTCAAGATCGGCGTGTGCGGGGAGCACGGCGGCGACCCGCGCTCCGTGGCGTTCTTCCACGAGGCGGGCTTGGACTACGTGTCCTGCTCGCCGTACCGCGTCCCGGTCGCCCGGTTGGAGGCTGGCCGGGCCGCGGTGGCTCAGCCGGGTCGAGGCAGCGACACCCGCTGAGCCGGAGGTGGTGGGCGCCGCGACGCGGTGCGGCGCCCACCACCGGTTGACGTGCCCGCGAACCGGCCTGGCAGGGCGTCCCCGTGCGATACCGTCGGTGCGGCGAAATGTCTGGTTCCGGGGGTTGTAGGCGTTGACACACAGGGGCCGTGCGACTGTGGGCGCGGGTCGGTGGGCCGCGGGCGCGGCGCTGCTGGCGGCGACCCTCGTGCTCGCCTCAGGCTCGGCGCGGCCGACCACCCTTCCCGACGCCGCGCCCGCGCCGCTGCCCCACGTCGAGGCCGCGGCGCCGCCCGCCGCGCC
>NZ_BAAALT010000164.1:0-42296 GCF_039528515.1 Luedemannella flava | reverse complement strand
GAAGCCGCCGCCTAGATCAACAACACTGCGAAAGTCGAGTGGCTGCCGTGTCGGCCCTTCCGTCCAAGATCCGGTAAGGGCGACGTGTGCAATGCGCGACACCCGCTTGATGATGCGCGTCACGTCCACAGTGCCCGGTCTATTTCGATAGCGTCCGCGGCGAAGGCACGGGAAGCTGATTCGGCACTCTCAATCACTGTCGCGACGAGGGCACACGACATGATGGGGGATCCGGGGAATCGGCGCGATCGGCGTGGTGGCGCTGGTGCTGCTGGCCGGCTGCGGCGGGTCCGGCAGTCCGTCGTCGCCGACGGGTGCTTCATACTGCGGCTCCTGAGCGTCGCTGTTGGGTTCAGCGGTCGCGGTGCTGTCCGTGCTATGGCACCGCGACCGTTGGTTTCCAGTACAACGAATTCAGTACCGGTCGGTCTCTCTATCCAAGCCATCGGCGTGCGAGATGAGCCCCACTCTGATGACGATGCGACTCGTGTAAGCGAGTTGCTCGGTCATATCGATGGCAGGTTCCGAGTGGATCAACCGCTCGCGGTTAGTCGCTGGAGAAGCGCACGAGCCGCACCCGTGAGTCCGGCTGTCTGTGTCTCCGATTGACGCGCTCACCGGCTTAGCAGGCCGGGGTGCTTTGTCCCTAGTCCGGGAGTTCGTCGATGCCGAGGGCCTCGGTGAATTCGAAGATTCCGTCGCCGAACGGACCAGGGCTCTCTTCCAGCGTGGCCGCAAGTCGATCGGGGTTGGCGACGAGGCCTGCCCTCTCGGCCCATGCCAGCAGTCCGGCGGCGGCCTGGGTGTTGAGAGGCTCAAATTCGTCCTCGTCGTAGGTGAGTGCCCGGACGATCTCCTCGTTGAGGTAGAACTCGACAGCGGTGCCGCTGGGATCGGCCGCCGTGGCGAAGGCGCAGTCGCTGTCGACGACCGATAGCGCGATGGCCGGTGCGTTTGTCTCCAACGCGAGCGCGTTGGCCAACCCGTCGGGCGAGGGGTCGTCGACTGGGCCGAGGAACCCGATCCGCCAGCCGTCGGCGCGGATGTTGTCGGTCACGGCCACGAACAGGTCGTCGACGCAGGCCAGCTCGTCGAGCCGTTTATCGCCGGTACGCGCGACGATGACAAAGCCGGAATAGCCCATGATTACCTCTGTCGTTCGGTGCGGCGCTGGTGGGCGATTGCTAGGGCGTTGGCGGCCAGCGAGTCGGGGCCGGGGTCGGGCCAGTCCGCAGTTTCGGCGGTGATCGCCTCCACATCGCCGCGCTCGGCGTGCGCGTAGGCGCGGATGAGGCTGCTGCCGACCCACATTCCGTCCGGCCAGCGGCCGGCCTTCCACCGCCCGGTGGCGAGCTGCTCGGCGCGGGCCCGCGCGGATCGTTCGCGGTCTTCGTCGATGGCGGCGAGCATCGTGTCGAAGTTGCCCAGCCAGCTCTTCATGCGGGGTAGGTTTTCTCCAAGCCAGGTCCGCACGATGGTGGCGGCACGGTCGGCGTCGGCATCCGTGGACAGCGAGAACGTGTGGTCGGGCAGCTGCGCCGTGTCGTCGGTCGCCCGCAGGCGATGTTGCCACACGCTGTGGTGCGGCATGGCGTCACGGCGCGGATCGTCCGCGCCGAAGTAGTACCGCAGGTGCGGGGCGAGCAGCACCCCAACATTGATGAAGAACGCGACCTCGCCCCATGACGCCGTGGTGCGCTGGACATCGAGGGCGATGCCGTTGCCTTCGGTGTCGAAGTATCGGAAGACCGGCCCACGGCGGACAAAGCCAGCGGCGGCCAGGTCGACTTCGACGAGCTCGACGAACCGTTTTAGCAGGGCGTTCACGAGGCGGCACCCTATCGTCCTAGTGACTGGCAGGCTATCGAGCACCCGGTTGACAATCTCCCTAGGGCTTTGATTTGTCGCATTCGGGCCTGGACGGCCAGCTCTTGCTCTCGAGTTGAGGTCTTGGTTTGAGCCGGAAGGAGTTGGCGACCTTCTGCCGGTAGGTCTCCTCGGTCTGTGGGTTCCAGGGGATGCACCAGCGCCCAGCACGCGTATTGGCAGGTACCTGCCCCAGACGCAGCCAGTTGTAGATGGCGTCGGCCGGGATGCCGAGGATCTGGGCGGCCTGTTTGACGCTGATCTCGCCGTCCTGCACCGCCATCGTGCGTGGCGTGAAGATCTGGTAGATGCCGCGCACCCCGGCGACGTGACGTGGGGTGAAGCGCAGGTTCTTGCCGGTGCGCAGGCCCGCGTCGTTGAGCATCTTCGCGATCTGCGCGTTGCTGTGGGTCGCACCGTACTGGCGCACGATCGCCAACGCCTCGGGCGGAGTCCGGCCCGGACCACGCCGTTCAACGACCAGCTCCTCGGCCGCGCCGGTATGCCAACGCACCCCGATACGCACCACCTCGGAATCGGGCTCCAGCAGTAGCGTCACGTCAGCGATCAGGGTGCGTAGCAGTCGTTTGCGGTCGCGAGGGCTCGTTGTCGGCGCGTCCCACAACCGGGGCAGGTCTGCCGCTAGGGCCTGCAGTGCGTTGTGGTCAGGCACTACGGGCTTGACCGCCCGGGCGGCTACCAACGCGGCTTCGGCCTCGCCGAGAGCGGCGAGTTTGGCTTCCCACCGGGACTCCAACGTCCGCGCCACCAACCGGTTTTCGGGTTCGACCTTGCTGAAGGCACGCTCAGCGCGGTCGGACTCGTAGCGGGCGCGCTCGAGCGCGAGCTCGGCGGCGCGGTGACTACGCACTTGCCGATCTGCGACCTCGTCAGCAGTGGCCAACGCGACCTGAATCTGTTGCGAAGTCACCGTCTGGAGCAGCAACGTCGCCACCGCGTCGTCGACCGTGTCCGCGGTAACCGTGCGGCACCCGGTGGTCGGCTCAGCACACTTATAGGTCACCTTGCGCCCGGCACGGCTGTAGCTGGTACCGACCCGGCCACCACACGTGCCGCACATGATGATCCCCTGACACAGCGCGGTGCCTTCCCGAACCGGGCGGGCACCGCGCCGGGTGTTATTCGCGGCCAGCCTCGCCTCCGTGGCCAGGAACTCCTGCCACGTCACGTAACCCTCGTGATGGTCCTCGATCAGGACCGTCCACTCCGCCCGAGCCCGCGCACGGCGGGTCGAACGCACGGTCCCGTCGGGCAGGACCTTACGCACTTCGCGGGTCTTGCCGAACGTGTAGACGCCCGCATAGGTGGGGTTCTTCAGCACCTGCGCCACGCGGGCGTGGGTGAGCTTGCCCCACTTGATCGTGCCCGCCCACGCGCCCGCCCAAGCCCGCTGTGGGAACAGGCGACCAGTCTGGTCGAACGCGCGAACCGTCGCCAACGCCGACCCAGTCCGCGTGAACTCCGCGAACAGGTCCTCCATCGCCCGACGAACCTGCTCATCCGGATCCTTCACAACCTGCTGGTCGTCGTCGTAGACGTAGCCCACCGGCAGCGGATGCCGTAGCTCACCCCGGCTGGCCGCGGCGACCTTCGCCCCGTGCAACCGGCCGAGCAGGAAATGCAGCTCGATCTCCGACATCTGGCCCTTGAGACCGAGCAAGATCCGATCGTTGACATCGGCCAAGTCGTACACGCCGTCGGTATCGATGAGCAACGTGTCGGTCAGCCGGGCCAGCT
This sequence comes from Luedemannella flava, assembly GCF_039528515.1. NCBI lineage: Bacteria > Bacillati > Actinomycetota > Actinomycetes > Micromonosporales > Micromonosporaceae > Luedemannella > Luedemannella flava. The sequence goes on along the minus strand of NZ_BAAALT010000164.1, from coordinate 38,672 downwards.
CCATCAACCGCGTCAGGTCGGCGTTGGAACGCCCCAGCCGCGATACTTCCAGCCCGAAAACGGCGCCGACCTCGCCCATGCACAACCGGGCCACAATCTCTCGATAGCCGTCTCGCTCGGCCCCGAACCGGCCTGACACCCCCAGGTCGGCGTCGACGACCACGATCTGCTCGGCCAGCCACCCGTACTCGGCGGCTGTGGCCGCCAGGCCGTACTGGCGTTGGGTCGACTCGGTGTTCTGGCGCACCTGCGCCGACGTCGACTGGCGCACATACACGATCGCCAACCGCGCCAGATGCGAGGCCGTGATCTTCGGCGTCGGCTTCATCGTGCCCGCCTGCGCGCAGCAGCGACTCGACCATGTTCGCCACCACCATCACCGCCTGGCGAACGTCCCACCCGCTCAACAGTCCCCGTTTCCGGCCCACCCGGGCCGCCCTCACCCCTGTCAGGAGCTTGCTCATGCGTGTCAGCCACCGACGCCGGGTCGATCTTGTCGATCAATGCCCGTGCCGCCGACAGGCCCTCTACAGCCAGCCGGTCCGACGACGGCTCAGCTCCACGGTCGGTCCAATCCTGCGCCACCGTGACGCGCCGCCTCCCGTCCACCTCACACACGAAGAACAGCCCATGCCGCATGCGCTGCGTGAACAGCACAACCAGGCTCTGCCCCTTCAACGGATGGAACGGATGAGTGATCACTAATGAACTCGAAAGAGAACCTGACTGACGGGTCGTATAGAGCACGGGTTCCGAAGGGCATGGACACGCCGGAGGCAACGCTGCTGGAGCTGGTCGAGCGGATCGCGGACGAGGATCCGGAAGGCGCGTGCTCGCTGTTCACGCTCGGCGCCCAGACCACCTTCGCCCAGGAATCGGAGACCAAGGACTGCGTCACGGCCATGCAGATCGTCGTCGACAAGGTCACCGACAAGGAGAACTTCGAGGCCGCGAAGCTCAAGCCGTCCGGCGAGTGGCCGGGCGTCGTCATCACCGGCGACTCGGCGGAGTTCGGCAGTACCACGTGCACGGGTTGGGACGGGCCCGGCGTGAAGTCGGGCCTCGACACCGGGGACCTGGGCCGCTTCGGGCTGAAGAAGACCGACGACGGCTGGCTCATCAACGAGAACAAGATCCAAGGCGGTGGTACCTGCGGCGGCTGACCCCCAACCAGGGTCGGCACCCGGCAGGACCAGGGTCGGACTCGGAAGACATCGGAAAGAATGGATTTCTAGGCTGACCACGCCCGTCCCGTACCCGGGCGAAAGGTCACCGCCATGCGTCTGTCCACCCGGGCGGCCGCCGGGGTCGCCGTGCTGGCCGCGAGCCTGCTCGTCGCCCCGGCACCGGCCGCCGCCAAGCCCAAGCCACCGCCCACGAACGGGTTCGCCCGCAGCGGCCCGTGGAACACCAAGATCCCCCGCGACGTGCGGCTCGCGCCGAACTCGCAGGCCATCGTCGACAACATCGCCCTCGACAAGGTGCAGAACTACGGCTCCTGGGCGATCAACACCGACGAGTACTCCGCACCGATCTACCACGTCGACAAGAGAACCCCGAAGAAGAAGTGGACCTGGGTGAACTGCCTGGGCATCGAGGACCTCTCCGCGGTCATCGCCGACTCGTTCGCGGCCGTGCCGACGCCGGAGAACATGATCGTGTCGAAGGGCACGGACGGCTCGGTCGCCATCTACCAGGACTCCACCGACACGTACTGGGACTTCTGGCGCGCTGAGCGGGACGCCGCCGGGAACTGGTCGGCGTGCTGGGGCGGCAAGATCGAGCACTACTCGCGCAACCCGGGGATCTTCGACAACCCGCTCGGCGCCACGGCCACCGGCCTGCCGTTCGGGGCGTTCACGATCCGCATCGAGGAACTGCGACGGGGGTACATCGACCACGCGCTCAACATCGCCACCGTGCGCACGCGGGCCAACTGCCACTCCTGGCCCGCCACCCGCGACGACGGCTTCGTCGAGGGCGCGGACATCCCGTGCGAGGGCCAGCGCTTCCGGCTCGACCCGACGTTCGACGTCACCACGCTCACCAGCCCCGCCGCGCGGGTCATCGCCAGGGCCATGCAGGAGTACGGCCTGATCATGACCGACAAGGCCGGCGCCCTGGTGACGTACGCCGAGGACCCCCGGCTCTACATGCCGCCGGGCGGTGGACCGGACACCGACCCGTACACGCTGCTCTTCGATCCCGACAACCTGGTGCCGGACGGGGTCGAGAAGTACGTGCTGCTGTCGGAGATCCCGGTCAACCGGTTGCAGGCGCTCCCGCTCGACTACGGGAAGCCCTGCGACTGACGGCGCCGCCCACCCGCCCGGCCGACGTCCCACGTCGGGTGTGAGCGGCGGCACCGGACAGCGCGTCGACGGTCGGCGGAACGGGGTCGCCGGCCGTCGGCGCGTGTCGTTACATTCGTCCCATGGCGACAGATGTATCCCGGGAGACCGCGGTGGCCACACCGGCGACGGGCCGGCCGACGGCCGGCTACGCGACCAGCCTCGTCCTCGCGGTGCTGGGCGTCTGGTTCACGGTCGGGCTCATGCTCGACGCCTGGGCGCACAACAACATCCCCCAGCTGGAGACGTTCTTCACGCCGTGGCACGCGGCGTTCTACTCCGGGTTCGCCGCCACGGCCGGGTGGGTGCTGTGGACGTGCCGCGCCGCGATCCTCGACGGTCAGCGCGCCCTCGACGCCGTCCCGATCGGCTACGGCGCGACGCTCGTCGGGCTCGTGACGTTCGCCCTGTCGGGCGTCGGCGACCTCGTCTGGCACACCGCCCTCGGCATCGAGCAGGACATAAACATCCTGTTCAGCCCCACCCACGTGGGACTCGTCGCGTCCATGCTCGTCATCGTCACCACGCCGCTGCGCACCGCGTGGGCCGACCCCGGCCTGCCCGAGGCGCCCGGCCTGCGCCGTCTGCTGCCCGCGGTGCTCGCCACCGCGTTCGCCGCCACGCTCGCGCTGCTCTTCATGCAGTACGCCAACGCGCTCACGTACGGCCCGTTCGGCGTCATCTTCGCCCTCTCGAACCAGGACAGCCGCGAGACGTCCCGGTTCGTCGCGGAGGTCGCCGTCACGACCGCGCTGGTCGTCGTGCCGTTGCTGACCCTCGCCCGCAGCTGGCGCCTGCCCGTCGGGGCCACCACGATCCTCTACGTCGCCCTCGGCGGCCTGTCCACGGCCGTGCGCGGGTTCGAGAACCTCGACCTGATCGCCGGGTTCCTCCTCGCCGGCCTCGTGGCGGAAGGGCTCGTCGCCGCGCTGCGGCCCGGCCCGGGCCGGCTCACCCAGCTGCGCGTGTTCGCCGCCGTCGTGCCGCTGATCACCTGGGCTGCCGTGATCGGCGCGGCCTACCTGACGGTGCCGCCCACGGCGATCCCGGTGGTGGCCAAGCCCGAGCTGGTGTACGGGGTGCCGCTCGTGCAGTGCGCGCTCGGTGCGCTGCTCGCCGCGGTGCTGGTGCCCGCCCGCGCCGCCAACAGGTCCTGATTTGTCCGCTAAGAAGCGCAATTTCGGCCACGTTGGGTCAGGTGGCCGATCGCGAGTGCCGTCGTTCTGCCGTACCCTCGGCGACCGTGAGTAGGCACCGGCTCAACGAGGACCAGGACACCGCCTTCATCCCGGTCAGCCTGCCGGCCCGTCACGCACCCGACGCCGGCAGGACGGACGCGGACCCCGCGCCCCCCGCCGAGGCGGCCCCACCGGAGCCCGCCGCGCCCCCGGTCGCTCCGCCCGTCACCGCGCCGCCGCTGATTCCGCCCGCCGTCGGGCAGCCACCGGCCCCGCCCGCCGTCGGGCAGCCACCGGCCCCGCCCACGGTCGAGGCCGACGCCGACGCGTGGTCCGACGAGGACGAGTTCGCCCGCGACAGCTCGACGGTCACGCTCGTACTGCCAGCCCGCGCCAAGGGCGCCGTGCCGCCCGCCCGTCTGCGGCCCACCCCGGCACCGACAGGCCCTGACGCGCGGACCCTCGANGCGGACCCTCGACCCGACCGCCCCCGGCCCGATCGCCCCCGGCCCGATCGCCCCCGGCCCGATCGCGCGCGGTCCCCAGTCGGCCGGCGTGACGCCACACATCCCCGCGCCGCGTCGCCCCGGCGCGCCCGAGGTCGTCGGGCTCCCCGACGCGCCCCACGGCACCTGGGACACCGCCACCGCCGAGTACGGCCCCGTCACCGCGGCGGCGGTGCGCAGCGCGGCGGTCCTCGACCAACCCCGCCCCGGTACGCCGGAGCCGCTGCGCTCGCGCCTCGCCATGGGCCTGGTGGCCGCGTTCATCGCGATGATCACGATCGTCGTCTGGCTCACCCAGCCCCCGGCCACGACCACGCCGCGCGGCGACGCCGCGCCCACGACCGGCGCCGCGCCGGTGGTCGTGCCGCCCGCGAGCCCGTCGACATCCGCGTCACCCAGCGCGACCCCGTCGGCCACCGTGACAGCCACGCCCAGCCGCAGGCCGACGACCGCACCGCCCACCACGACGCGCCCCACCACCGCCGCGCCAACCACCGCCGGCCGCAAGGCTCCGCAGCCAGCGTCGTTGACCGTCGGCGCCCAGCGATCACTGCGGTATGCCTCGAGCACCGACGTCTACGTGGTCCGCTCAAGCGGCGTCGCGGCCCTTGCCGAGGTCACCACGGCCAACGGGCCAACTCTCCGGCACGCCGCGAACTTCACGGTCGTCGCGGGCCTGGCCAGGAGCAGTTGCTTCTCATTCAGGACCGGCAACGGGGCGTATCTGCGCCACCGTAATTACCGGATCTACGTCGAGGTCGACAACGAGAACGACCCGAACCTGTTCCGGCGGGATGCCACATTCTGCAAAGCGGCGGGGGCGCCACCCGGATCGTTCCGGTTCAGCTCTGAAAACTTCCCGGAGTACTTCATCCACGCCCGCGATGGAGGGCTGTGGATCGATAAGGCCCCGCCGCCGCACGAGTCTTCGTTCGTGGTGTCCACCGCCTGGGAGTGAGAACCGTCCTTGCGGGGCCGGGCCGGCGCGTGGCACGGTTTGCGCCGCCCCCCCTCATGAACAGGACTGACCGTTGGCGCCTGCGGAACCCTCGCTGCCCCTACCACCCGACGAGGAAAACGCTGAACCGGCGGAAGCTACGAGACGGCGGCGCCGCCGGCCGAGCCTGGCCGCCTGGTGGGAGAGCACGCTGATCGTCGCGGGCCTGGTCCTGCACATCTTCTACGTCGCCCACGAGGCGCGCCAGGACGGCTGGGACCGCTACGACGCTCTGTCCACGCTGTTGGGGACCGGCTCGCTGCCCGACACGAAGTACTCCATGGTGGGTCCGTTCTTCGCGACGCCGTTCTGGCTGCTCGGCGACGTGGTCCAGGACCCGCGGTGGTGGACCGAGCGGTTCAACACGTTCGTGCTGGCGCTGGGCATCCTGGCACTGTGGGTGCTGCTGCGCGGACGGGTCCCGGACCGGCAGTTGCGGGTGTTCTTCCTGCTGCTGGTTACCGGTTCCATGTTCGGCAACCATCTGCGCTTCTTCTACGGCGAGGTGTTCACCACCGCGCTCGTCGCGGTCGGCCTCGTCGCGGCCATCGTCGGCCCGAAGCTCACCGGCTGGATCATGACGGTTGTCGGCCTGGTCAACACGCCCGCGACGATCGCCGGCCTCGTCACCGCCGTCGGCGAGCGGATCCTGCGCACCCGCGCGCTGCGCTATGTCACGGCCGTCCTGGTCGCGGTCGCCGCGATGCTCGTGGTGAACCTCATCCAGCGCGGCACCGGCCTCGACACGGGCTACCACGACGACAAGGGCTTGCCATCGATCATGCCGTACTCGGGCCTGCCGAACTGGAGCAATCCGCCGTTCTTCGGCCTGATGGGACTCTTCTTCTCGGCCGGCAAGGGCCTGATCTGGTTCGCCCCGGGCCTGTTCCTGCCGATCCGCAGGGGCCTGCACGCGCTCGGCGAGGCGGTCCGCCTCGTGTACCGGCAGTGGCTGGCGTTCCTGCTCGGCATCCTGCTCATCTACTCGATGTGGTGGTCGTGGCAGGGCGGCTGGTTCTGGGGGCCGCGGTTCGTGCTGTTCGCCTCGATCCCCGCCTCGTTCGCGATCGCGTTGGTCTGGGCGCGCCGCCGCGAAACGAGCCTCGGCCTCAACATCTTCGCGACGGTGGCCCTGGGCCTGTCCATCTGGGTGGGCATCAACGGTGCCGTCTACGGCGACACCGGCAGCACGCACCGGAACCCGATGTCCGCGTCCGGCGTGTCGGCGAACGTCAGGCTCTCGGCGGTGGTTGTCGCATGCTGTGACGAGGTCCGGAAGGACCCACCCCGGCACACGTAGCGCCCGCCGCGGCGGTGCCGGTCCACTCCCATACGTTGCCGCACATGTCCCGCGCGCCGTACGGGCCCGCCCCGTCGGGATGCTCCCCGATGGCCGTGGTGCCCGGCAGGTAGTTCTCCGCGATGGTGAACCGGCTGAGGGTCTCGTCGCTGCCCCAGGGATAGAGATTGCCGGCCGGCCCGCGGGCCGCCTTCTCCCGCTCCCGGGCGGACGGCAGCCGCTTGCCGGCCCAGGTCGCGTAGTCGACCGCGTCCTGCCAGGTGACCCGGACGACCGGATGGTCACCGGTCAGCGGCTCCAGATACGGCTGCGGAGCCTTTCCCGGCGGACGATGCCCGGTCTGCTCGACGAACCTGGCGTAGTCGTCCACGGTCACGGGATGGACGTCGATGTAGAACACCGCCAACCGGACGGGCTCCTTGCGCCGCCCCAGAAGGAACACGCACCTGGCGACCGTCGGGCTGGGCAACGTCACGTCCACCAGCCTAGAAGTCGAGGTTCACCCGCCATGAGTTATCCACAGGCAGCTCGACGTGAAGGAACATCTCGTCGAAAGCCGTTCTGCAGCAACGGTTCTACGTTGGTGCAGCAGCGTTTCCACAAGAGTTCATGCGTGCCGGACGGCGAGGATGCCGTCCGGCACGCATGGGTTGTCAGCTGATGTCGCGGCGGCGGGTGAGCAGGATGCCGAGGCCGCCGAGGATGACCACGTAGCCGATCATGACGAGCAGGCCGGCCCACTGCGGCGGCGCGTGCTCGAACGCCCGACCGGGCGTGATCATGATGGTGGAGGCGGTCGCCGGGGCGATCACCGGCAGGCCGAGCACCCAGTCCTTCTCGATCCAGTTGTGCAGCAACGGCGCGAGGATGTTCAGCAGGATATCGCTGACCAGGTAGACCACGATGCCGACGATGATCGTGCCGATCTGGCTGCGGATGAGCGTGCCGAGGCCCAGACCGAAGATGGTCCACATGACGAACGCCAGCAGGCTCAGCAGGACGGACTGGATGACCGGCCAGTCCGTCAGGTGCACGGCCACGCCCTCGCTGCTGAGGTAGATCGGCGTCACGACCAGGTTGATGACCGTGGCGACGAGCCAGAACAGCGCGCCGAACAGGCCCGCGGCGACGAACTTGGCCACGATGACCGCGGTGCGGTGCGGCGTGGTCAGGAACGTGGCCGTCGCGGTCTGGTGGAAGTACTCGTTGGTGACGACCAGCGCGCCGAGGATCAGCGCGAACAGCAGCCCGAGGTACTGGCCGGACGTCATCAGGTTCGCGGTGATCTTGATGAGGCCGGCCGTGCTGCGCGCGGCGGCGGCCTCGGCCTCCATCTGCATCCGGCTCTCTTCCGACATCTGGTCGAGCGGCGGCGACAGCTGGTAGTGCGTGATGAGCATGTTCAAGCCGAGCGCGAGCAGCGTCACGGCGACCATGGAGATGCCGAACAGCCACCACACGTTCGTGGTGCGGATCTTGAGCACCTCGGCCGAGACGAGACCCAACGGCGAGCGGCGCGAGGTGGTGGGCGCCGTCATCGGATGTCCGCCTTTCCCTTGGTCAGCTCCAGGAAGACCTCTTCGAGGTCGGGCCGCTCGGTGGTGAGCTGGTGCAGCACCACGCCGGCGCGGTGCGCGGCCTCGCCGACGGCGACGGCGTCCGGCCCGGTGACCCACAGGTCCCCGTCCACGTCCGTGGTGACCTTCGCTCCCTCGCCGAGGGCGGCGGTGAGCGCGGCCGGATCGGGCGTGCGCACCCGCGTGCGTCCGGCGCCGCCCATCGAGCCGAGCACCGTGTCCACCGGGCCCTGCGTGATGAGTCGGCCGGCCGCCAGGATGATGACGTCGTCGGCGAGGATCTCCATCTCGGACAGCAGGTGGCTGGAGACCAGCACCGTGCGGCCCTCGGCCGCCAGCGCCTGCAGCAACTGGCGCATCCAGCGGATGCCCTCGGGGTCCAGGCCGTTGGCCGGCTCGTCGAGGATGAGCACGCGCGGGTCACCGATCATGGCGGCGGCGATGCCCAGCCGCTGCTTCATGCCCAGCGAGTACCCCTTGAACTTGCGGTTGGCGGCCGTGGACAGGCCGACCATGTCGAGCGCCTCGTCGGCCCGGCGGTCCGGCAGGCCGGCCGCCCGGCAGATGACGCGCAGGTGGTTGCGCGCCGAGCGGCCCTTGTGCGCGGCGCTCGCCTCCAGCACGGCGCCGACCGTGCGGACCGGGTCCGGCAGGTCCGCGTACCGCAGGCCGCCGATGGTGGCGGTGCCGGCGGTCGGCCGGACGAGGTTGAGCAGCATTCGTAGCGTCGTGGTCTTGCCGGCGCCGTTCGGGCCGAGGAACCCGGTCACCCGACCGGGCTCGACCTCGAACGAGAGGCCGTCGACCGCCCTGACCGTCTTGTACTGCTTGGTCAGGCCGGCGACGGCGATACGTCCGTCTGGCATGTGGCGTGTCCTTCCCGTGTCGCGCACCAGAGTGCCATCCCCGCGCACCGGCGCGGCACCGGGAAACGCGCTCAGCGGTGGGTAGCTATGCGGGCAGCCGCGTGGCCTGCTCGGGCGTTGCCGTGCCGGCCAGGATCGCGGCGAGGATCTCCGCACCGTCCACCACACGGGGGCCGGGTCGGTTGAAGAACGCCGGACCGTCGACGATCCACACCTGGTCCGCGCGTACGGCGGGCAGGTCGGACCAGCCGGGCAGGCCCGTCACGGCCGCCGCGTCCGCGAGGGTCTGCTCGCGCGGCAGCCCGCACGGGCCCAGGACGATGACGTCGGGCGCGCAGTCGGCGACGGCCGGCCACAGGTGGGGGACGCTGTGCTCGCCCGGGCCCAGCAGGACGGGCCGCCCGCCGGCCAGCATGATCTGCTCGGGCACCCAGTGCCCGCCCGGCATGAACGGGTCCAGCCATTCGACGAACAGCACCGCCGGCCCGCCGGCCGCTGTGACGGGCGCCGCCGGCCAGCAGTCGCCGGGCAGCCGGTCGGCCGCGGCCTCGGGTTCGTCGGCCCGGGCGAGCCACGCGGCGCCGCCGGGCAGCGCCACGAGGCGTGCGGTCAGGTCGGCCCGCAACGCGGCGGCCGCGGCGGCGTCGCCCAGCCGGTCGGCGATCGCGATCGTGCTGTCGAGAATGCCGCGGATGGTCCGCGCCTCCAGCGACATCACGGTGGTGTCCAGCTCGAGCACGCGGACGGCGTCGTTGACGACCTGGTAGGACACCGCGCAGACCTCGCACAGGTCCTGCGTGAGGATCAGGTCGGGGGCCAGGGCGGCGAGCGCGTCGGCATCGAGGCCGAACACGGCCGAGCCCACGTGCTCGCCGGCGATCTCGCGCGCGCCGGCGCCCGGCGGCAGCGCGGCGGTGGTCACCACGGGCCGGTCACGCACCAGGTCGGGTGGCCAGTCGCACTCGTGGGTCCGGCCCACCAACTGGTCCCCCGCGCCCAGCACCGCGACGATGTCCGTCGCCGCCGGCAGGAGCGACACCACCCGCACCGCGACCTCCTTTGCTCACAATGCCGCATCAGCCTAGACGTTGGCCGGCTCCGCCACGCACCAACAGTCACGATCTGCACACCGGACGTTGTCCGACTCCCGACCCGCTGGCAACACACCGCACACACGCCCACACCGGTCGCGGACCCCGCTCCGGGGTGGCAGGCTGACCCCCGTGGGTGTTTACGAGGCTGATGTGGTCGTGATCGGGCTGGGCGTGGGCGGCGAGGAGGTGGGCGGCCGGCTCGCGGCCGCCGGCCTGGACGTCGTCGGCATCGAGGGCCGCCTGGTCGGCGGTGAATGCCCGTACTGGGGCTGTATCCCGACCAAGATGATGATCCGCGGGGCGAACCTGCTCGCCGAGGCGCGCCGCGTGCCCGGCCTCGCCGGCAGCGCCACCGTCACACCGGACTGGGGCCCGGTCGCGGCGCGCATCCGCGACGAGGCGACCGACGACTGGAACGACAAGGTCGCTGTCGACCGGTTCACCGGCAAGGGCGGCCGTTTCGTGCGCGGCCGCGGCGTGCTGGCGGGTCCGCGCCGGGTCAGGGTCAACGACGACGAGTACGCCGCACGGCGCGGCGTCGTCCTCGCCACCGGCACGGCGCCGAGCCCGCCGCCGGTCGAGGGCCTGGCCGGCACCCCGTTCTGGACCAACCGCGAGGCGGTCGAGGTCAAGACGTTGCCGGCGTCCCTGGTGATCCTGGGCGGCGGGGCGATCGGCGTCGAGCTGGCCCAGGTCTTCGCCCGCTTCGGCGTCGCGGTGACCGTGGTGGAGCGCTCGGACCGGCTCGTCGCCGTCGAGGAGCCGGAGGCCTCGGAGCTCGCGGCCACCGCGCTGCGCGGCGACGGGATCACCGTGCACACGGGCGCGACGACGCAGCGCGTCGCGTACTCGGAAGAAGGTTTTGTCGTGTCACTCAGTGACGGGACCACGCTGCGGGCGGAGAAACTGCTGGTGGCCGCCGGGCGCCGGGCCGAGCTGGACACGCTCGGACTCGACACGGTGGGGCTGGACCCGTCGGCGCGCAGCGTCGCCACCGACGAGTGGATGCGGGCCGGCGACGGGTTGTGGGCCGTCGGCGACCTGACCGGGCACGGCGCGTTCACGCACATGGCGATGTACGAGGCGGACGTGGCCGTGCGCGACATCCTCGGCCAGGGCGGCCCGCCCGCGGACTACCGGGCGGTGCCCCGGGTGACGTTCACCGACCCGGAGATCGGCTCCGTGGGGCTGACCGAGAAGCAGGCCCGCGATGCCGGTCGCGCGGTCACGGTCGGCACGGCGCAGATCCCCGCGTCGTCGCGCGGCTGGATCCACAAGGTCGGCAACGAGGGGTTCATCAAGCTGGTCGCCGCCGACGGCGTCCTGGTGGGCGCCACGTCCGCCGGGCCGACGGGCGGCGAGGTGCTCGCCGCGCTCACCGTCGCGATCGCCGCGCGGGTGCCGGTGCGCCAGCTGCGCCACACCATCTGGGCGTACCCGACGTTCCACCGCGCCCTCGGCGACGCGCTGCGCGAACTCGGCTAGTCTGGCCGCGTGCGCGACATCGCCGTCTTCAGCGGCAGTGCCCATCCGGAGCTTGCCGCCGAGATCTGCGACCACCTCGACGTGCCACTGCACCCGGTGCGGGTCGACCGCTTCGCCAACGACTGCCTCGAGGTGCAGCTGCAGGCCAACTGCCGCGAGCGCGACGTGTTCCTGGTGCAGCCGCTCGTCCCGCCCGTGCAGGAGAACCTGGTCGAGCTGCTGCTCATGCTCGACGCCGCGAAGGGTGCCTCCGCCGCGCGCACGACGGTGGTGATGTCGCACTACGCGTACGCGCGGTCCGACAAGAAGGACGAGCCCCGCATCTCGATCGGCGGCCGCCTCGTCGCCGACCTGCTCACCGCGGCCGGCGCCCAGCGCGTCCTGGCGATGACCCTGCACTCGCCGCAGGTGCACGGCTTCTTCAGCGTCCCGGTCGACCACCTGCACGCGCTGCGCGAACTGGCCGACCACTTCCGTGGGTACGACCTGTCCAACACCGTCGTCGTCTCCCCCGACCTGGGCAACGCGAAGGAGGCCTCGGCGTTCGCCCGCCGGCTCGGCATCTCCGTGGCGGCCGGCGCCAAGCAGCGCTTCAGCGACGACCGGGTCGTCATCAGCGACGTGATCGGCGAGGTGGAGGGCCGCGACATCATCGTCCTCGACGACGAGATCGCCCGCGGCTCCACGGTCTTCGAGCTGCTCGACCGGCTGCGCGAGCGCGGCGCCGGCAAGGCGCGGGTGGCGTGCACCCACGGCCTGTTCGCCGACGGCGCGCTGGAGCGGCTGCAGGCACACGAGGACGTCCTGGAGATCGTCTGCACCAACACCGTGCCGCTGGGCAAGGAGAAGTGGGTGCCGAAGCTCAAGGTCCTCTCCATCGCCCCGGCGCTGGCCGAGGCGGTGCGCCGCATCCACAACGGCGAGTCCGTCAGCGCCCTGTTCCACTGACCCCTTCAAGGAGCGCCGTGTTCCTCCATGAGCTGCCAGGCGCCGTCTGGGACAAGGTGCCCGTGGCCGAGGCCAGGCAGCACTACAACCTGCTGACCCTGAGCGACGACAGCGTGGACCTGCCGGACATGTTCGGCGACGAGCCGGAGTACTTCCTGGTTCACCGCGGCGACCTGGTCATCGACGGCGGCGTGCGCCTGGTGGACGACTTCAGCACCGAGATCTCCACGCTGTACGCCATCGACGGCGACCTGACCGTGTCCGGCCCGCTCAGCCTCGGCAACCTCGACAGCAACTCATCCCTCGTCGTCACCGGGTCGCTGCACGCGCCCGACCTGATCGCCACGGGGCACGGCCAGCTCTTCGTCAGCGGCTCCCTCACGGTCCCCGGCCTGCTGGTGACCGGCCTCGCCGACGCCGGCCACCTCGTCGTGCACGGCACCACCACGGTCGGCGCGTGGATCGAGGTGAACGGGCGCGGCGCCATCTATCTCACGCCTCCGCAGAACGCGCGACTGATCGGCAGTCCCGACAACTGCTACTTCGGCGACGAGGAGACGCCCGAGTCCCCGCAGGACGCCCTCCTCGCCGAGTTCATCCGCGACGGCCGCCCCGACACTGCCGCGATCGCGCAGGCGATCCGCGACCGCCGCCCGGTTCTGCGCTGATGCCCGCACCCGGCGAGCCGTGGCGGGAAGCCGGAAGGTTCCCGCCACGGCTCAGTGATCAGTCGCGGGCCAGGGCGTAGCCGACGACCACCGCCGCGGACACCACGATGTGGCCCGGCGCGAGATCCTGCGCGGTGGTGGCCACGGCCTGAGCGTGACCGCGGTACCGACCGGCTGCGGACTGCTCCGGATCGACATCCTCGATGTGCACGACGACGCCGAGGCGCACGTCAGCGGCCTCGGCGTACAGGTCGGCCTTGGCGCGTGCCGCGGCGACGGCCTTGCGGCGGGCCTCGGCCCGCAACTCCCGTTTGGCGAGGACGTCGAAGTCCACACCCTCGATCTCGTTGGCGCCGGCCGCGACCACGTCGACCAGCAGCGGCTCGACGTCGTCGAGCACGGTGGACTGGACCGCGAAGGCGGCCTGGCACTGGTAACCGACAGAAACTCCGCATCGTTCAGGGTTGCGCGCGGTTTTTCTGCGGGCACCGCTCAGGCGTCCGGCAGCACCTGGAAGTCGGTCACGAAGGTGGCGATACACCCGTCGGCGGTCCACCCCACGTACGTCGCGTAGGAGCCGTCGCCCCAGCCCGACCCGACGACGTAGACGTTCGCGCCCGTATTCTCGTCGACCACGGCGCTGATGACCGCCTCGATCGGGTCGAGCGGGATCTGGGCCGGAATGAACGTCTCATCGATCCGGTCGAAGTCCCAGCTCTGCAGCGTCTCGATCGTCACCCGGTCGGCGAGCGTACCGGTGCCCGCGTCCACGCCGTACCCGAAGTAGGAGTCCTCATCGAGCGACGCGACATCCTGGTCGGCGTGCGCGGCCATGGTCCACGACGCGACCGGCTCGTCGACGATCACCAGTTGCAGCGCGGCGATCCGCCGCTGCCACTCGACCTGGTCCTTGTGCAGCACCGCCACCCACGCCCGCAGCGGGTACGTGCCCGGCTCGACCGTGTCGACGAACGGGGTGGTGTGGGAGACCAGCGGGTCGCACCCCACGATCTCCCCGGTCGGCAGCACGAGCGGCCCGAGTTCGAACGGCTCTACGACGTAGGTGACGTCGTCGAACTCGAAGCGACGACCCTCGACCAACGACGCATCAAGATCCGGAAAATATGGCACGCGGCGCAGCGTACCGGGTCCGTATGATCGCGCGTCGTGAAGTACCTCGCGACGGTCTGTCTTCCCCCGACGGGTCAGGACAGCGCGGCCGACGCGCTCGTTGCCGCGCTGGCGCCGTTCGATCTGAACAACGACCGCGACGAGCCGGCCGACATCTGGGCGGCCTGGGACTGGTGGGCGGTGCCCACGCACGGCGCCCTGCCGCTCAAGCCGGAACACCGGGGCGATCCGCGCGTGGCGTGGGCGGAACTGCCCGACGGGAACCTGGTCGTACTCGCCGCGCCAAAGGCCGCCATCGACTTCGCGACGATGCGGCGCGAGGCCGCCGAGCACGCGGCGGGAACCTGGGACGCCTGGGCCGCGGTCGCCTCCGCCCACCCGCCGGCCCTGCCCCGCGCGCACTTCGACGCCACCTGCGACCCCGCCGACGCGCAGCGGCTCTACCTGCTCCAACCGGCCATCCAGGAGGTCGCCCTGGCGGCGGCCACCCAGCAGCACCCGTACTTCACGTTCCCGGTGCTGCTCGCGGATCCGGTCGCCCAGTTCAGCGGCGACCGGGACGCGTTCGTCGCCCGGGCCGCCGCCGTGGCTTTCGCGACCTACGCCTACATAACGCTGGACGGGGCCTGGGTCACCCAGTTCACGGACGACCGCGGCTGGGACGCCCACGTGCTCGCGATGACGGACTACCTCGACGCGCTGCCCGACGACACCGTGCTCGCCGTCGTCAAGTGCCACATCTGACCGGCCTCACCAGCCGCCGTCGAAGAATGCCAGCAGGGCGCCTGGCGTCCCCGAGGGTAGCGACGTTATACACCCGCTACCGGGTCCATCGTGGACCTGTCACTACCGGCCGGTTCCCGGGCTGTGAGCGATGGATGACCACGCTATCGTCGTCGGACGGAGGCGGCCATGACGAAGATCGCGATCATCGGGGACGTCGGTGGGTGCGCCGACCAGCTCGCGGCGGCCATCCGCCCGCTGGTCGACGACGAGGACACCATCGTGATCCAGGTGGGCGACCTCGTCGACCGTGGCCCGGACAGCGCGGGCGTCCTCGCGCTCGTCCGCGAGCGCCTCGATAACGCCCCGCACCGGTGGGTCCAGCTGATCGGCAACCACGAGGCCCAGTACCTCGGGGGTACGGCGTTCTGGCCGCACCAGCTCGACCCCGACGACGCCGACCTGCTCCACGGCTGGTGGCTGAAGGAACGCCTGCGCGTGGCCGCCGCCGTCCGCACCGCCGACGGCGAGGAGTTCCTGGTCACCCACGCGGGCCTGACCGTGGAGGCGTGGCAGGACCTCGGCGCGCCGGTCACCGCGGGCACCGCCGCCGACCTGCTGAACACCAGGCCGGACGACCTGCTGTGGCACTTCCGCGGGCCGCTGTGGGCGGAGGCGGGCCCGCACGTCTACCAGTCCTGGCTGCAGCCCGACCGGCCCGTCCCCTTCGGCCAGATCCACGGCCACTCGACGATCGTCAACTACCGGCACGGCACCTGGCTCTGCGACGAGCGCGTCCGCCAGCGCACCACGGTCGCCTGGGCCGCCCGGCACACCTTCACCCGCATGGGCGGCTCGCGGTTCATCGCGGTCGACCCGAAGCACGGCACCACGGGCGCCCCGACCTGGTCCCCCCTCATCCTCGACAACGCCACCCTGCTGACCTGACCCGGAACTCAGCGGACCAACCGCCTCCCGACCATGTGAACTGGCCGCTGCCGACCGTTAGCTGTTAGCGTGCCGTACCGGCCACATGTTGACCTTGGTGGTGCTCCGTGGAAACCGTTCAACCGCGCCTGCTGCTCCTCACGCCGCTCGGGCAGGACGCGGCGGGAACCTACTGGCACGCCCACGATCAGGTGCGACAGCACGCCGTACGGGTACATGAGCTCCAGGGCGCCCACGCGCATCAGCCGCCGACGGTCCCCGAGGGCTTTGAACTGGTCACCGAGGCCGGGCGACTGTTCGTGATCTTCCCGGCCGACGCGCCGACGCCAGCGATGTGGCCGATTCACGGGCCAGCCATGGCAGGCCCGGGCCGGCGGTCCCACAAGGGTGTGGTGATAGGCGGGATTGTCGCCGCCTTCATGGTGCTGCTCCTGGTGGGCGCAGTGGGGGCGACGGCGGTCATCCTCGCCAACCGTGGCGAGGACGCCGTCAACGTGACCCTGAAGGACATCTCCAAGGACCAGTGCGTGACGACCACGTCATCGTCGACCGATCCCGCTGCGGAGCACCACCCGACGATCGTGCCGTGCGAGTACGACCCGGGCCACGTCCATAGGGTGACCAGTGTGCACCCGGGCGTCCGCCGCGACGAGGTCCACGACATCTCGCTCTCCGGCTTCCTGTACTGCGGCATGGGCATGGGCGACTACCTGACGCTCATCTGGGTCAGCGAGGACGGCACCACCGGCACCATGCTCTGCCTGACGTAGCGAAGGTCCGTGATGGCCACCGATTTCCTGGTTCTGCCGCCCCGCCTCGACAGCACGGCGGAGCTGCTCGCCGAGGCGGCCCGGCGGCGCGGCCTGGCGGTCGAGCAACTGCCCGGCGCGCAGGCGCCGGCTCACCTGCTGGCTGCCGGCGACGGGCATGTCTACGGCGGTCCCGTCTTCGCCGGCGCCGTCGCCGCCGACCTGGGCCTGGCCCTGCTCGAGCCGCCTGACGACTGGCTCACGCGGCTGCCCTACGGGTACACCCGCCGGGACATCAGCCTCACCACCCTCGGTGAAGCGCGCTGGTCCCGCACTCCGATCTTCGTCAAGCAGCCCCGGGAGAAGTCCCTGCCCGCCGCCGTCTACGCCGACGGGTCGCGGCTGCCGACCGACGAGCGCCACCCGCCGTGCACGTCGCCAGCCGGTACGCCACCCACGGTCGGCTCGACCCGGCGCCGTTGCGGCCGACCCACGCCGCGACGCCGTCCGCGACTTCGCCGCGCGGCCGGCCCACGCCACCGCCTGGCCGCCCGCGACCGGCCCTTCACCTGAGGAATCCATGCCGCGCGTTGACCGGGGACGCCCGCTACGGCGCCCCCGGTCAACCCCCGTCAGCCGACCAGCACCGGCACCCGTGGCTCCACGGACGTCCCCGTGGCCGGCGCCGTCTCCGCCGGTGAGCGCCGGATGAAGGCGATCGTCAACACGGTCGCGGCCGCCATCAGGACGGCGCTCACCGTGAACGCCACCGTGTACCCGTGGATCGCCCCGTCCGCCTGCGCGGCCGGGCTCGTCCCGTTCGCCACCAGGTAGTTGGCGAACGCCGTGGTGAAGATGGTGTTGAGCAGGGCGGTGCCGAGCGACCCGCCCACCTGCTGGGTCGTGTTGAGCAGCGCGCTGGCCACGCCCGCGTCGTGCTCGGCCACGCCGGACAGCGACGTGCTCGACAGCGGCACGAACACCAGGCCCATGCCGAAGCTGATCACCGCGAACGACGGCAGGATGTGCGTGGCGTACGAGGTGTGCAGGTCCAGCTGCGTCAGCGAGATCATGGCGCCCGTGGCCAGCACGCCGCCGACGATCATGAGCGGGCGCGGCCCGATCCGGGGCAGCAGCTGCGCCGCGACCGCCGCCGCGACGATGATGCCCACCGAGAACGGCAGGTAGGCGACGCCGCTGCGCAGCGCCGAGTACCCCATGGTCTGCTGCAGGTAGTAGGTCATGAACAGGAACATGCCCAGCATGCCGGCACCCATCAGGATCGAGATGAGGTACGACGTGCCGCGGTTGCGGTCGAGCAGCACCCGCAGCGGCAGCAGCGGGTGGGTGGTGCGCGCCTCCCACCAGACGAACGCGGCGAGCAGCACCCCGGAGCCGACCAGGTAGGCGATGGTGGTCGCCGCGCCCCACCCGTCGGTGGCCGCCTCGGTGAAGCCGTAGACGAGCGCGACGAGGCCGGCCGTGGCGAGCACGGCGCCGATGATGTCGTAGCGGGTGTCGCCCTTCGCCCTGCTCTCCCGCACGATCGGCAGCGCGGCCGCGAACGCGATGAGCGCGACGGGGATATTCACCAGCAGGCACCACCGCCAGTTGGCGTACTCGGTGAGCAGGCCGCCGGCCAGCAGGCCGATCGCGGCGCCACCGCCCGAGATGCCGCCGAACACGCCGAACGCGCGCGCCCGCTCCTTCACGTCCGTGAACGTCACGGTGATCAGCGACAGGGCGGCCGGGGCGAGCAGCGCCCCGAAGACGCCCTGCAGGCCACGGGCGGCGAACAGCGTGGCCGCGTTGACGGCCGCGCCGCCGAGCGCGGACGCGCCGGCAAACCCGATGAGACCGATGAGGAAGGTCCGCTTGCGCCCGAAGTAGTCGGCGATCCGCCCGCCGAGCAGCAGCAGACCCCCGAACGTCAGCGTGTACGCGGTGACCATCCACTGCCGGTCGGCGTCGGAGATGCCGAGCGCGTGCTGGGCCGACGGCAGCGCGATGTTCACGACGGTCGCGTCGAGCACGACCATGAGCTGGGCGATCGCGATGACCGCGAGCGCCCACCAGCGCCTTCGATCGGGTGGTGCCGTGTCGTCGACGGCTGGCGCGAGCGTGTTCCCTGAGGTGTTCGACATGGGTATGGCCTCCAGTAGGGCATGGCAGTCACACATGACGTGTGGACGCGCCACGCGGGCGTGATTCATCGCGAGCGCACGCGTCGCGTGCGTTCGTGGGCGTTGACGGGCGTGTCTGATCCGCACCGGTCCATGCCGGTGCTCAATTGATTCAGGTGGTCAGGCGTCCTGGCGCAGTACGGGGAGAAGGATCCTGTCGACCACGCGGGTCACGTACTCCTCGTCGAGCTCGCTGCCCCACAGGCGGCGGGTCAGCATCATCGCGTGGATCAGCTCGTGGAGCAGCGTGGGGTCCGCGGTCGGCGGGACCTCGCCGCGCTCCACCGCGCGGGCGATCATCGTCTCGTACACGGCGTTCTTCATCTCGAAGAGCACCCGGTGCAGGGTCCGGGCCAGCTCGGCGTTGCGCGACGCCGCGGTGAGCAGGCCGGTCACGATCGCGCCGTCGTCTCCGTTGGCGACGGTGCACGCGGCCGTCAGCAGGGACAGCAGGTCGCCGCGCAGCGACCCGGTGTCCGGTGCCTCGGGCGTACCGCCGAAGCGCTGGGTGAGCGCCTCCATGACCAGCTCCGGCTTGTTCTCCCACGACCGGTAGATGGTCGCCTTGCTGGCGCGGGCCCGCGCCGCCACGGCGTCCATCGACATCCGGTCGTAGCCGACCTCGCCGAGAAGCTCGAAGACCGCCCCGCAGATCGCCTCGCGGCGCTCCGGCTTCGTCGCGGTCTCCACCCGATCACGTCCTCCCATAGAAGGAAACGGTACCGTTTCGTACGCCCGACGCTACCTCAAGGCCAGCGCTGTACGAAACGGTTCCGTACACCAATCGCGTGTGACGCCGCCCACTCACCCCTGGGCCAGCACGATCAGCCGGTCGATTGAGGGCAGCGGGTGGGTCTTGTCCGGGTTGAGGACGATGCCGTGGTGGCCTTCTCCCGGCTCGGCCATCCGGTAGCCGATCGCCACCTCGCCCCGCCGCCGCGCCGACTCCACCACGGTCGCGAACGTCAGCCCGGGGACCCAGCGCACGTAGTACATGGACGGGCGGACGTAGATCTCCGCGCCCGCGGAGTCGAACAGGTCCGTGAACACCGACTCGAGGTGCCGGTTCTCCGAGATCTGGGTCATCAGCAGGCTCACCAGCTGCTCGCTGATCACGAAGTCGTCGGCGCGGGTGAGCTGGGCGAGCGCCCGGTCGCGGTCGTCGCGCATCTCGCTCACGATCGACCCGTTCTTGCCGCGCTTCTCCAGCATGTCGCGAAGGTGCAGCAGCGTGACGAGCACCCGGGCGTCGGCGGTGAGCGGGTCGAGCACGTCGTCGGAGAGCACGATGACGTTGTCGTACCCGACGATCTCGATGCCCTCCAGCACGTTGCGGTCGCGGGTGTCCCCCTCGGTCACGGTCACCGTGAGCCGGCGCAGCCCGAGCCCGACCCGGGCCACGGCCGCCGCGGCGTCGCGCCGGTCGGTCACCACGTCGACCGTCGAGCCGGCGGTGACGTAGATGTCGAGCTGCTGGATGATGCGGGTCGCCCGGCCGTTCCAGCCGAGGAGCAGCGTGCGCTCGGGCGGCTGCGGCCCGCGCACCGAGTGGACGATCGCCGTCTCGTCGACGGGCAGCGGACCGGTCCGCAGCTGGATCGCCGAGTCGTCCTGGGCCAGGATGGCGATCCGGTCGCGCGGCCCGATGACCGTGTTCATCGGCGGGTTGAGCACGGCCGTGCCGCTGGGGTTGACGATCCCCACCGGGCAGCAGTGCTGGTAGGCCGAGAGCACCTGACCGAACTGGTAACCCACCAGCCGCGGCTCACTGATCACGTAGAACTCGTCCCCGCCGAAGTCGAGCAGGTCCTGGTAGATGACCGACAGGCCGGACTGGCGCGCGGTCTGCACGAGCAGCCGGGCGCTGATGTCGTCGGCGTCGACCACGACCGCGTCCCCGCCGGCCAACCGCGCCACGGCGCGGTTGCGGCCGTCGCGGACCGAGGCCACGACGTGGTGGCGGTGGTCGCGGAAGGCCGGGCCGCGGTTGATGGCCAGCAACACCTTGAGTACGTACGCGTCGGCGTCCTCGGCGTGCTCGGTGGGCGGCGCCAGCACGATGACCGACCGGGCCGCGTTCGGGTTGACCAGCTCCAGGTCGGTGAGGTCGAGCGGGCTGCCGGTGCGGCACACGATCCGCGTGGTACCCGTGTTGCCGAGCCGCCGGCGCAGCTGGTCCTCCATGTCGACCTTGTCGTGCTCGGCGAGGATCGTGATGGCCGCGCGCCGGCGGCTCCGGTTGGCCTCCACCAGCTCCGATACGACGGTGAACACCTGGTCCGACCAGCCGAGGATGACGGTGTGGTCGCTCTCGACCACGACCGAGCGCCCCTTGCGCAGCTGCTCCAGCTGCTGGTGGAGCCCGCGGGTGAGCAGGCTGATGAGCGCGCTGACGACGAAGACGCCGCCGACGGCGAGGATGAACCACAGCCCGAGCACGGCCAGGGTGCCCGTTTCCGGCACGTCCAGGCTGAAGGTGGACGCGAAGGTCTGCCACAGCAACAGGAACGGGTTGGGCTGGCGGCCCCGCTCGTCCGCCGGGTAGGCGAACTCCAGCGCGATGGTGACGATCACGACCATGACCATCGAGACGATCGCGAGCCACCCGATGAGGCTGGCCGTCCCCCGCGACATGGTGTTGTCGAACCAGTACCGCAGCCGCTTGCTGAACCGCGCCCCGCGCGCCATCCGTGCGTGTCTCCTGTCCCCGGCGCTCCCCAGTGGACTCCCCCGCGAATGTGAAGCGTCACTGTAGCGAAGCCGCCATCGACGGACCGACCTGGTGTCGGTCCATCGAAACCTGTCAGAGGTACGCGATAACCTCGATGGCACAAGGCAGGGACGTGCGCGTGCGCGACGCGACCGACGATGAGCCGGCGCTGGGCGACGGCACCGAGCTCTGCTCGGGGCGGAAATACTGATCATGGCCATCCTGAACGTCTCGACGTGGGCATGTCAGTCCACTCTCACTGGTTGCTGGCCCACCGGTTGCGGGCGCCCGGCCAGCAGCCAGACGAAGTAGACGCCGCCCAGCGGCACGGTCACCACGCCGACCGGCAACCGCGTCGGGGCGAACGCCCGCTGGGCGAGGAAGTCGCTGGCCGCGAGCAGCGCGGCGCCCATGACCGCCGACAGCGCCACGATGATCAGCCGAAAACCCTGAACCCCCTGCGGTACGCCAGGACGTACACGGCCACGGCCGTCACCAGCCCGAGCAGCGCCCGTACCACGCACGACGTGCGGCACCATGAGCCCGACGAACCCGATCGGCCCGACGGCCGCGGTCGCCGCCCCGGTCAGCAGCATCACCGCGATGATGGCCAGCGCCCGGGTCCGCGCGACGTTGGTGCCCAACGACCGGGCCAGGTCGTCGCCGAGCGCCACCGCGTTGAGCGACCGCGCCACGACGATCGCGAACACCAGCCCGACCGCGATGAACGGCGCGACGGCCGCAGCGATCGACATCGGCCGCCCGGTGAGCGCGCCGGCGTCCCAGAACCGCAGGTAGTCGAACGCCCGCGGGCGCACGAGCCGGACCGTGGCCGAGACGTCGTCCATCACCGCGCCGAGCGCGACCCCCGCGAGCGTGAGCCGCAGCGGCGTCGCGCCCCCACGCCCGGCCGACCCGAGCGCGTACACGGCGACCATCGCGACCGCGACCCCCACGAACGCGAACCACACGTACGACCAGATGCTCGTCAGCCCGAGCACCCCGATGCCGAACACGACGAACAGGCTGGCCGAGACCCCGCCGACCGCCGCCGGTCGGAGTGGACTCCGTCGCCGCGACGGGCTCGGCGGTCGCTGTCCGCCTCAACGCCTGCATCGCCGCCGGCCTCCACCGTTCGCTCGCCACGGGTCCGATGAGGATAGGCAAGCTAACGCAAGTCCAGAGTATCCACAGCTCCACAGTGGAGTTCTGATCTTCGAACAGATGTACTAGCGTTGCTGGTGTGTCCACGGGGGAACTGGGCGTCATCGACGACGCCGTGACGATCCTGGCTGCCAGGCCAGAATGGTCGCGGCGCGACGTCGACGTGGTCGCCGACTGCGAGGCGGTCCACCGGCTCGAACAGCGCCTCGCCGCCGTGCGGCTCGCGCTGGTCGGCGAACTGGACGCCCGCGGCCTGGCCCGCGACCTGGGCGCCACCTCCACGATCGCCTGGCTCCGCTGGCGCCTGCGGATCCCCGGTCCCGCCGCGGCCCGCATGCTCCGCCTCGCCCGCGCCCTCCGCTCACATCCCGCCACCACCGACGCCCTGACCAGCGGCAACCTCACGGTCGACCAGGCCCACGCCATCACGGAATCGATGGCCGCAATAAACGACGCCGCCCTACACGATCCGGCCCCAGACACCGCGACTCACGGCGACGCAGCTCACGGCGACGCAGCTCACGGCGACGCAGCCCCACGCCATGCCGGTGTAGGCGACGGTGGCCCGGCCGGCGGGCTGCCTGCCGAGATCGTCGAACGCGTGGAGGCGCTGCTGATCGATCACGCGTCCCGGCTCGATCCGTCGGCCTTGCAGGTGGCCGGTCGGCATGCCCTGGCCACCCTCGCGCCGAGTCTCATTGAGGAGCTCGAGCGACGCGCGCTGGCGGACGACGACCGCGGCGCCCGCCAGCGCCGCGGCCGCGACCTGCACGACGACGGCCTGGGCGGCACGGTGCTGCGCGGCTACCTCGACCGCGAGGGCGCCGCCGTCCTGCGCACGGCTCTCGGCCCGCTCTGCGGCCTCCGGGGCATCGGCGACGAGCGCCAGGCGGGCCGGCGCCGCGCGGACGCCCTCGTCGAGATCTGTCAGAAGGCGATGACCGGTGGCGCGTCGCCGGCGCGGGGCGGGCAACCGACCCAGGTGGTCATCACGACCCACTTCGACGTCCTGCGCCAGGCGCTGGGTGCCCGCAGAACGGATGCCGGCGACCACCTCGACCCCGCGACCGTTCGCCGCATGGCCTGCGACGCCATGATCCTGCCGGCGGTGCTGGGCGGCGATGGCCAGGTCCTCGACGTGGGCCGCGCCCGACGGCTCTTCACAGGCGCCACCCGCCGCGCCCTGGCGATCAGGGACCAGGGCTGCGCTTTCCCGGGCTGCGACCGCCCGCCGGACTGGTGCGACGCGCACCACCTGCGCTCATGGCTCGACGGTGGACAGACCAATCTGGACAATGGCGTCTTCGTCTGCCGCATTCATCACCGCCTGCTACACGAGCCGAACGGCTGGCAGGTCATCCTCGGACCGGACCGGCTGCCCACCTTCATCCCACCCAAGTGGATCGATCCCGACCAACGCCCCCTCCGCAACATCCGCCTCACCACCCGCGCGCCGTAGCCGGCCCCGGCGCCCCGGCGCCGGTATACAAGATCAGGAGAGGTTGGCCCGGGCCGCTGGCCGCGGCTGCGGCGCGGGCTGAGGCCGTGCCGCGGGCTGAGGCCGTGCCGCGGGCTGAGGCCGTGCCGGTGGCTGAGGCCGTGCCGGTGGCTCGGGCAGGTGTGCCGTTAGCCGCGTCATCCGGCGTTCCCATGCCGGGCCGCCGCGCATGTACAGCGCCGCTGCCACGAGGCCTAGCACGGTGCTGGACAGCCAGTGCCAACGGCCGAGATGCTCCAGCGAAAAGCCGCCGATAGCGGGCGCCACGAGACCGCCGGCGGGGAAGGCGAGATAGAAGACCGCCTGATAGCGGGCGCGGAGCGGGGCTGGCGCGAGACCAGCCTGGAGGACGGCGTTGGGCGGTGCGGACAGCATGCCGCCCAACGTCCAGCCGACGGCTGCCACGAGGTACACCGGATACGCGTCGACGAATGCCAGGCTGCCGTACGCCACGCCGGCCACCACCGCGGCGACGGCCAGGGCGGCGCGGCGGGATGCGTGACGGAGCAAGGTCGGTATGAACAGCTGCCCGATCACGATGAGCGCGGCGCTCAGCGCGCCCAGTCGCCCGTAGTCGCCCGGCGTCAAGCCGTCAGCGCGCATGGCGAGCGGCAGCAGCGTCGTGCCCTGCGCGCTCACCGAGGCGGACAGGAATGTGAGACCCACGAACCCGAGGAAGACTCGGTCCCGTAGCACGGCGAACAGTCCGCCCTCCGCGCGCCCGCCGCGGTCCGCCGAGCCGCTCGCCGAGCCGCTCGATGAGGGGGACGAAAGGCCGGACGACGGGCCGGACGCGGGCCGCGTCTCGGGGACCTTGAGCAGGAGGAGCACCGCGGCCGCCAGGGTGGTGGCGGCGTCGAGGGCGAACATCAGGCCGAAGCTCACCTCGGCGAGTGCGCCGGCCAGCAGCGACGCGGCGGCCACGCCGGCGTTGTGTGCCCAGAACTGCAGGTTGAGCGCCCGGGTACGTGCCCCGTCCGGGACCACGTCGACGATCGCGGAGATCATGGCGGGCCAGGTCATCGCGTGGCACACGCCCGCGACGACGCAGATGCCCGCGATGAGCGGCAGCCACGTCGCCTGACCCAGGGTGAACAGCGACCCGGCCGAGCCGAAGTACGCCACGAGCAGCGTCGGGCGCCGCCCCCACCGGTCGGCGAGGACGCCGCCGAGCAGGTTGCCGGCCACCCCGCCGATGCCGAACGCGCCCACGACCAGGCCTGCGACCGAGACGCTGACATGTCGGGCGTTGGTCAGGTACAGCGACAGGAAGAGGACCGCGAAGCCGCCGACCCGGTTGACGAGGATGCCGACCCACAGGTACCAGAACGTGGCGGGCAGGCCGCCGCCGACCGAGCCGAACCACCGTCGCACCGCGTAGCCTCCCCTGTTCCCGCACAAAATCTAAGCGCGGGAGGGTCCTGGCACGTCAACACGTTGCGAACTGTTTTCGATCACAGTCGCGCACGTCGATGGGCCCTCAGCCAGCTAACAGTCAGCCAGCTAACAGTCAGCCAGCTAACAGTCAGCCGGCCAGCAGGTCGTCGAACGTCGTCGTCAGCGCGAAGGGGTCGGGGGCGACCGCCGGCTTCCGACTGCCGATGAGATCCGCCAGCTCGGCGGCGGCCCGGTCGATGCGCACACGCAGCGAGCCACCGGCACCGCCCGCGCTGCCACCGTCTGCGCCCGCCCAGTCCTCCGGCGCGGCGAACACCGAGGTCGGGGCGACGACCGCGCGCAGGTGGGCGAACATCGGCCGCAGCGCGTGTTCCAGCGCCAGCGAGTGCCGCACTGTCCCGCCCGTCGCGGCGATGAGCACGGGCTTGTCGACCAGGGCCGCATCCCCGAGCACGTCGAAGAACATCTTGAACAGCCCGTTGTACGAGGCGTTGAAGGTGGGCGTCACCGCGATGACGCCGTCCGCGCCCGCCACCGCGTCCAGCGCCGCCTTGAGCTCCGGCGCCGGGAAGCCGGTGAGCAGGTTGTTCACGAGGTCGTGCGCGATGTCGCGCACCTCGATCGTGACCACCTCGACCGTGACCACCTCGACTGTGACCACCTCGACCGTGACCACCTCGACTGAGTCGGACTCAACCGGATCGAGGCGCTTCACCGCCGCCGCGGCGAGCTGATCGGCGAGCAGGCGGGTCGACGACGGCCGGGTCAGCCCGGCCGTGACGACGGCGATGGTCCGCGTCATCCCGCCACCTCCACGTCCGCCGCCGCGTCGCGCGCCGCGAGCAGCGAGGCGTGCGTGGGCGCGTCCGGCACGTGCGCGGGCCGGCCGACGGCGAACTCGCGGCGCAGCACAGGAACGACCTCCTCGCCGAGGATGTCGAGCTGCTCCAGTACGGTCTTCAACGGCAGGCCCGCGTGGTCGACGAGGAACAGCTGCCGCTGGTAGTCGCCCACGTACTCACGGAACGACAGTGTCCGGTCGATGACCTGCTGCGGGCTGCCGACGGTCAGCGGCGTCTGCGCGCTGAACTCCTCCAGCGACGGGCCGTGGCCGTACACGGGGGCGTTGTCGAAGTACGGCCGGAACTCGCGGACCGCGTCCTGCGAGTTGCGCCGCATGAACACCTGGCCGCCGAGGCCGACGATGGCCTGGTCGGCGTCGCCGTGGCCGTAGTGCGCGAAGCGCTGCCGGTACAGGCCGACCATGCGTTGCGTGTGCTCCTTCGGCCAGAAGATGTGGTTGGCGAAGAACCCGTCGCCGTAGTAGGCGGCCTGCTCGGCGATCTCCGGGCTGCGGATGGAGCCGTGCCAGACGAACGGCGGGATGCCGTCGAGCGGGGCGGGCGTCGAGGTGAACGACTGCAGCGGGGTGCGGAACTTGCCCTGCCAGTCCACCACGTCCTCGCGCCACAGGCGGCGCAGCAGCGCGTAGTTCTCCACCGCGAGCGGGATGCCGTTGCGGATGTCCTGGCCGAACCACGGGTACACCGGGCCGGTGTTGCCGCGCCCCAGCATCAGGTCGACCCGGCCGTCGGCCAGGTGCTGCAGCATCGCGTAGTCCTCGGCGATCTTCACCGGGTCGTTCGTGGTGATCAGCGTCGTGGCCGTCGACAGCTGCAGCCGGGAGGTGCGGGCCGCGATGAAGCCGAGCATCGTGGTCGGTGACGACGGCACGAACGGCGGGTTGTGGTGCTCGCCCGTGGCGAACACGTCCAGCCCGACCTCCTCGGCCTTCAACGCGATGGTGACCATCGCCTTGACGCGCTCCGCCTCGGTCGGCGTCCGCCCGTTGGTCGGGTCGGTCGTCACGTCGCCCACGGTAAAGATGCCGAACTGCATGGTGAAGCTCCTCACGCCCCGCCCGGATGGACTCCGGACGGCCGGCACAACATCACCCCGACGGCGCGATATTCCGTTTTCCGGTCTCCCCATGACCGGCGCCACGCCCATAACGGACAGCGTCGCCAATAAGGACAGCGTCGCCAATCATGACAGCGTCGCCAATCATGACAGCGGCCTCAACGAGTGCCCGATCACCGCCGGCCGGCGCGACGAGGGCCAGACCGCGAGGAGGTCGTGGGTCACCCTCCGCCAGCGCCGGCAGCGCCACGCTGGGCAGCCCGAAGGCAGCCGCGGGTACGGCGCACGCGAGCGTCGCCGCCCGCCACGCGTCCCGCCCGGCGGCGTCCGGACCGACGGTATCCACGCCACGCACGTGGCCGGGCCCACCCGCCGCCGGCAGCGCCAGCCAGGCCCCGCCAGGTGCACCCGACCCGGCCAGGACGTCGGCGAGCGCCGCGCGCCACTCGTCGAACCGCGCCTCGGCGCCGCGCTCGTCGGCGGCGGTGACGGTCGCCCCGAATCGGAACCGCCCCTCGACGTCCGGGGCGAGCGCGCCCGGGTGCGCCTCGATCCAGGCGCCGCGCAGCCGCCACGCCTGCGCCGCCTGCAGTACGCGGAACGCCGCCAGCAGTTCGGCGATGTAACCGTCCCAGGGCAGCTCGACGGTCTCGACCGTGGCGCCCAGCGCGCTCGCGGCGCGCGCCACCGCCTCCTGCACGACCTCGGCGGTCTCCGGCTCGACGGCTTCGAGGTGCGCGCGGCTGACCACGAGCCGCCCGGGCACGCGGCCCGCGACGTCCGGGTCGGTCGAGGCGGGTGGCGGGAGGAGCACGTCGGCGACCGCGGCGAGGACGGCGGCGTCGCGGGTGATCCAGCCGACCGTGTCGAAGCGCGGCGCGAGGGCCAGCACGTCCACGTCCGGTACGGCGCCGTCGGGCAGGGCCGCGTGGGTGGGCCGCAGACCGTACAGGCCGCAGCACGAGGCGGGGACCCGGATCGAGCCGGCCGTGTCGGTGCCCAGGCCGATGTCGGCGAGGCCGGCGGCGACCGCGGCGGCCGGGCCGCAGGACGAACCGCCGGTCACCCGGTCGGGCGCCGCCGCGTTGGGCGGCGCGCCGTAGTGGATGTTGTCGCCGGACAGCGCGTACGCCAGCTCGTCGGTGTGCGCGATGCCGACCACGTCCGCGCCGGCCGCGCGCAGGACGGCAACCGACGGCGCGTCCCGACGCTCGGGGGCGGCCCCGGCCAGCCAGGTGGGGTTCCCGCCGCCGATGGCGTGCCCGCCGAGGGCGATGAGGTCCTTGACCGCGACCCGCAGCCCGTCCAGCGGCCCGTGCCCGGTCGCCGGCGCGAGCACGCCGCCGTCCCCGACCCGGAAGATCTGCTCCACGACACCCATGGGATCAGTGTCCGGCTAGGCTGCCGGCGTGATCATTCGACCCGCCACCATTCGAGAGGCCACGGCCACGGACTGGCCGCGGATCTGGCCGTTCTTCCGGGCGATCGTCGCCGAGGGTGAGACGTACGCGTACCCGGATGATCTGACCTCGGACGAGGCGCGGGCGCTGTGGCTGGAGCCGCCGCCCGGCCACGCGGTCGTCGCGGTGGACGAGGACGGCACGGTCCTCGGCTCGGCGAAGATGGGTCCGAACCGGCCCGGCCGGGGCGCGCACGTGGCGACCGCGAGTTTCATGGTCGACCCGGCCCACGGCGGCAGGGGCGTCGGCGCGGCCCTGGGCCGGTACGTGCTGGACTGGGCCCGCACCAACGGTTACCGCGGCATGCAGTTCAACGCCGTCGTGGAGACGAACACGGTGGCGGTCGCCCTCTGGCAACGCCTCGGCTTCGAGATCATCGGCACGGTCCCCGAGGCGTTCCACTCCAGGAGCCACGGCTACGTCGGGCTCCACGTGATGTACCAGCGTTTCAGCGGCCTAGCCGGGTGACCGCCGCCCGCACCAGTGGCCGGGCGAGCCAGCGTTCCGGGGCCTGTTCGCCGCGGCAGAACGCCTGGAAGGCGCGCCACCCCGGCCGCGTCGCGATGACCCGGTGGAACAGCCGCGGCCGGCGGGTGAACGCGTCCAGGATCGCCCGCCCGGCCCGCATCGTGGGCACCAGCGTCTCCGCGACCGCGCGCTCGTAGCCGGGCAGGTCGTCGCGGGCGGCCGCCGCGCCGGCCAGCGCACCCGAGCGCAGGGCGAAGCTGATGCCCTCGCGGGTCCACGGTTCGAGCAGGCCGGCGGCGTCGCCGGCGACGAGGACGCGGCCGCGCCGCAGCGGCGAGTCGTCCGTGCGGCACCGGGTCAGGTGCCCGGAGTCGTGCAGGGGCTCGATCCCGGACAGGCCCAGCTGCCGCACGAACGCGGCGAGGTAGTCCTTCGTCTCGCCGCCGGACCCGCGCGCCGCGATCACGCCCACGGTCAGGTAGTCGTCCTTCGGGAACACCCAGCCGTAGGAGCCGGGCAGCGGTCCCCAGTCGATGAGCAGCCGCCCGCGCCACGCCTCCCGCTGCGCGGCGTCCGCGGGCAGTTCCACCTCCAGACCCAGATCAACCTGCGAGTACGCCACGCCGACGTGGCGGGACGTCACTCCCCCGGAGCCGTCAGCGCCCACCACGACGCGCCCGGTTACGGCCGTCCCGTCGCCGAGCCGTACGCGTACCCCATCCGGGGTTTCGGACAGCGCGCGGACCGTGACGCGCTGGTGGACCTCGGCGCCGGCGGACGCCGCGGCGGCGCGCAGCGCGTCGTCGAACTCCGTGCGGGCGACCATGCTGACCAGCGGTCGCGTCGAGGTGCGGGTGACGGCCCGGTGGCCCGCGTGGGTGAACGTGACCCGGTGGACGACGTCGCGGGCGGGCACGGCGAAGCCGGCCGGCAGCGCCGCGAGCGAGGTGCCGATGAGGCCGCCGCCGCAGGTCTTGTAGCGGGGGTGTTCGGCCCGCTCGAGCACGAGCGTGCGCGCACCGGCGCTGGCCGCCGCGTGCGCCGCCGACAGGCCGGCCGGGCCCGCGCCGACGACCACCACATCCCACATGTCCATCTCACTCACGCGGGCAGCCTATTAAGGGACCCGCCCGGACGCGCCGACGGGCCGTGCAGACGATGATCTTTCTGCCTCATTGCCCGCGCTGAGCTGCGCGGATAACGTGCGCGGCCGTTATGGATCTCGCCCGTGGCGGCGCACCGCGTCGCGGACGAAGGCGAACGTGGCCGCGTCGGCGAGCATGCGCTTGTCGTCCATGAAGCTGATCGCGAACAGGCCGTCCGAGGTCATCTCACGCAGGAACGTCGGGTCGAGCACCTGCCGCACGTCGGTGCCGTAGTTGCCGCTGTCGTTCTGGTAGTGCGCCAGCATGACCGGCCCGTACGCGCGCAGCTCGCGGACCATGGTCCGGATCGTCATCGTGTTGCTCACCGAGTCCATGGCCTGGAAGCTCTGGAAGTCGCTCTCCCGCAGCACGTCGGCGAACCGGTCGAACAGCGTGCGCCCGCCGCCCCGACCGGGGTCGTCGTAGAGGGCCTGCCAGCCGCCCCAGCCCAGCGACACCTTGGCGTTCGGCGCGTGCCGGTGGAAGATCTCCATCGCCGACCGGTACTGGTCGATCATCGCGCGGTAGTAGTTCGTGGTGGCGGCGTCCGCGCTCCACGCGTTGTCCTGGCACGGGTACGTCTGGAACTCGGTGAACAGGGTGACGTAGAGCGGCGGGCCGGCCTTCGCCCCCGCGAACGTCCTCGCCAGGGTCGTCATGTCCCCCGCGAACCGGCCGGCCAGCGGATACGCCCGCCCGCACGCCGGTCCGTACTTCGTGTCGAGGGCCACCTCCGCGCCGTCGTTGTAGACGATCAGGTGCAGGGCGTAACCCTGGTGGTAGGCCTTCCCCACGGTGCCGGTGCGCCAGCCCGACATCCACGACAGGTCGCCCGGGCCGTTGTACCAGCTTGTCAGCATCCGCACCGGGGCCTGCGTGACGAGCTTCTCGGTGATCGCCCCGTCGGCCTCCGTACCCATGCCGAACAGGACCTTCTCTGAGCCGCCGGCCGGCAGCGGCACGGGCGTCGCGAGCGCCCCGCCGAGCGGCGCACCCGACGGACCGGGCCCCGGTGGGCGCGACGCGACAGTGACCGGCGCGCCGGATCCCCTGCCGCCGTCGGACGATCCATCGCCGGACGACCCGCCGGACAGCTGACCGGGCCAGCGGGTGCCGCCGAAGCCGGCCACAGCGGCGGCAAGGGCCAACACGGCGACCACGAGCGCGACCCGGCCGCCGGGACCCCGTCGTTGGCGGTGCCGTCCCCGTCCCATCGCCCTGACACTAGCGACCCAAGCGGTACAGACAGGTTTCGGCCGTGTGCCGGAACCTTGTCATCCACCGCACGGGTGGCAGGGGCTAGCGGCGGCTGCGGACCGCGGGGCTGGTGGGCACGACGCTCTCCCGGCGCTCGGCGTCATCGGCCCCGCGCCGTGCGCGGCGGACCCCGACGAGGCCGGCGACCAGCGCGCCGAGGCCCAGCACACCGGTGACTGCCGCGATGGTCACCCAGAGCCAGGTCAGACCGCCGGACCCGGCCGCGTTCTCCGGGTCCGCGACGGCCGGTCCGGTCGGGTCCGGTCGGGGCGCGATGGCGTAGGCCAGCAGGGGCGTGGGCTCGGCCGCGTCCGAGACGGTGAGGAAGTTCTTGCCGTCGCGCGCGTACGCGATCGCCTCGCCCTGCGGCTCGTCGGGCAGCGGCGTGATCGTCGGCGTGCCCGTGGTGATCGCCTTGACGATGTCGCCGTTGGGCGCCAGGAACTCATAGGCGTCGGAGTACGTCCGGATTACCACGTGCCGCGCGTCGGGGGCGAACGCGGCGCCCGTCACGAGGTTGTTGCCCGACGCGCCGTACGGATTGGAGGTGCCGGTGGCCTGCGGGGTGAACTGCCCGACGCGGGTGAGCGCGACGCCCTTGTCGTCGTTGGGGATGAGCTCCTCCGACGGCGCGTACACGCCGGCCGGGCCCTGCAGCTCCTTGGTGATGATCACGGGCACGCCGTCGGCCGTCACGACGAGCGCCTCGGCGTCGTGCGGACCGTCCGGATAGCGCAGCCGGAAGATCGTGGGCTTGGCCTCGGCCGGGTCCAGCCGCCACAGCGCGATCGTCTCCCGGCGCGTGTCGGCCGTGACGTTGTCGCCGATGTCGGCGACCCACACCCGACCGTTCTGGTCGATCGCGAGGTCCTCGGGGTCGCGGGCGGCCGTGGGGTAGCCCACCGAACGGACGATCTTGCACGACCGGTTCAGGAAGAAGATCCTGATCTTCGAGGGTTCGAAGTTGCTGTCGTTGATCGCCACGAACCCGGTCGACGTCTCCGCCAGGCCGGACGTCTCCTGGAGCCTCGGGTCACTGAACGTGCACCGTGTGGCCGGCTCAGCGGCCGACAGCGGCGCGCCGTGCGCCGGCCCGGCCGCCGCCGGGGCGGACATCGCGGTGAGCAGGGCGAGGGCGGCTGCGGAGATCGTCG
This sequence comes from Luedemannella flava, assembly GCF_039528515.1. NCBI lineage: Bacteria > Bacillati > Actinomycetota > Actinomycetes > Micromonosporales > Micromonosporaceae > Luedemannella > Luedemannella flava. The sequence continues at coordinate 5,794 of NZ_BAAALT010000164.1, read as the reverse complement.
AAGCAGTCATCGCCCACAGTCTGTCAAAGCTCGGGCGGGAGCGCTCGCCGTGTCCGCGTCATACCGCGGAAAAGTCCCATCACCAGGGGAAAGCGGCGTGGCCCCCGACCCACCGGAGTGGATCAGGGGCCACGCTCTGTACATACAGCCTACGCTGCGCGTTACCGCTTACGCGGTGCCGTCACCTCAGGAGAGGGGCGGGTACGCGTTCGCCATCAGCTGGGCGAACTGGGTCGAGAACCAGGCACCCGAGATCGGGGCGCCGGGGAGCGAGCCAGTCATGCTGTTGCCGTTGCGCTCGTTACCCGTGTAGGTCGGGTCACACATCCGGTCGAAGCCCTTGCCCTCGTTGTTCTCGATGAGGGTGCTGGAGCCGTCCGACTCGCCCGGAGGCTTGACCCAGACGTAGGCGTCGATGCCGGAGGCGGGGGCCGCCTTCGGGCGCTCGCCCATGCCCGCACCGGCCTGGTTGCACCAGTTGCCGGCGTGGATACGACGGTCGACACGGGACTGGTTGACGAACGTGTTCACGTCCGTCGAGGTGCTGGCCGCGGTCGGGCGGGCCGCGCCGCCGGCGGCGCACGGGGCGGCCGACGTGGCGGTGCAGTTGCCCCAACCGTTGCGGGAGGTGTCGATCAGCATGCCGATGTTCGAGTTGAAGCCCGACTGCACCAGGCGGCTACGGAAGGCCTGGGCAAAGGTCAGCTCGTCGACGTACTGGTTCCAGTCAACCCACTTGGCCTGACGGACCGACGTGCCGTTCACCGAGGTGTTGATGGTGAAGTACGGCTCGGTCAGCGCCGAGTAGTTCGCGGTGTTCGTGATGAACCCGGTCACGTTGTTGACGCTGCCCGACGCCACCGCGGTCTGGTACATGAGGTCGGCGGTGGGGCCGAAGTTCGTGTCCCAGCCGATCCAGCCGTGGTGCGCGGCGTCGATGTAGTTGTACACGTTCGGGATCGCGCCGAGCTTCTGCAGGGCGTACGCGATGCCGTTGACGTAACCACCGTTGGACTTCATCGTGGCGCACTTGGCCACGTTGGTGTTGGTGATCAGGTTCGGCAGCGAGTCGATCTCGATGACGTTGATGATGCGCAGGTTGCGGTACTTGGCGTCCGACTGGATCGCGGCGATCGGGTCGATGTACTCGGCCTTGTACCGCGGCAGCTCGTCCACGCCGAGCTCACCGTTCGAGGCGAGCGCGGAGCAGTCACGACCCGGCAGGTCGTAGATGACGAACTGGGCGTAGCCCGCGCCCTGGGCGAGAGCGGCGTCCAGGTGGTCACGCAGACCCATGGCACCGTTCGAGCTGCTGTTCGAGGTGCCCTCGATCGCGGCGATACGGTCGAGCCACACCGCGGTCGGCGTGTTCGACACCCGGCTGCCGCCGCTGACGGACTCAGCCTTGGCCTTCCACTCCGGGTTCACGTAGCCGGTCGCACCCGCGTACGGGTTGTCGACCTTCGGGCCGCCCGTGCCGGTGACGACCGCCGAGGTCGGCGGCCGGCTGGTCACGACCGAGGAGGTCGGCGGCCGGCTCGTCACGACCGACGAGGTCGGCGGCCGGCTCGTCACGACCGACGAGGTCGGCGGCCGGCTCGTCACGACCGACGAGGTCGGGACCGAGCTGGTCGGCGTGGTGCCGTTGCAGGCGACGCCGTTGACCGCGAACGCGGTCGGGATGCCGTTGGTGCCGTTCCAGCTGCCGATGAAGCCGGGGTTGACGGTGCCGCCGTTGGCGACAGAGCCGTTCCAGGCCTCATTCACGAACGTGACGTTCGCGCCGGACTGGGTGGCCTTGCCGCTCCAGCTCTGCGAGATGGTCTGTCCGTTGGCGAACGCGAACGTCAGCGACCAGCTCGTCCAGGCGTCACCGGTGTTCTTGATGACGATGTTGCCCTGGAAACCCCCCGGCCACGAACCCACGATCGAGTACGTGACGTTACATGCGGTAGCAGCGCTCGCCGGTGCGGCGACCGCCACTGCCGTGGTCCCCACGGCGGCCGCGGCCGCCGCGATAGCGACAACCTTCGCCCGACGGGACCGCATTGGGACGAATCTCATGCCTTTCACTCCCACTGTTTCTGGCGGCACCAGGGCCGATGCCCCGGTGCAGGCACCATGGATCGCGACAGGGTCGCGCCCTTGGCACGTAACTCAGCTGACCCGCCACGCCCGAGCGGCGAGTTTCACGACGTCGTCCCTTGGCAGGGGACGACCCACTGTGAGGCCCGCCGTCAGAGTGCCGAAGCGCCTCTACGTGCCCTTGGCGTGCCCAAATGCGCATCTGGCTCCATCGATGCGTAGCAGGAGTCTCGCACGCGCTCCACAGCGCCACCAAGAATGTGATCGAGACGTGCACATGTCTGGGTGAACACGCAGGTCAACTCATTGATACAGACCGGAAAGTTTCACCTGCGGACATCATCCGTTCGGCCCCCTTAGCCCTGCTCGGGCCAATGATCGGCACCCAGGACAAACACCCCGGAGATCATCGGTTCAGCACGGAACCGGTCAGCGCGGGGACGTGGGGGCCGGGATCAGTTTGTGGTCGGCGCGGGTGATGTGCAGGACGGCGGCCACCATCCCGGCCGCGCCGGCGACCGACACCTGCCGGCCCTGCTCGGCGAGCTCCAGGTACGCGTGCATGAGCGCGGCCACGCCGCTCGCGTCCAGGAACGGCACGCCGGACAGGTCGAAGACGACCTCGTCGACGTTCGGCAGGACCAGCGCCTGCAGGGCCGCCTCATGCAGGAGGTGGGAGGTGGCCAGGTCGACCTCACCGAGCACGAGGATCCGCAGTACGCCGGGGTCCTGGGTGACCAGGGTCAGCTCCACCGCCGCACCGCCGCCCACACGCTCACGTCACGCATCGGGGGGTGCACTACCCGCAGCCGCATCCGCTCAATCCTGCCCCCGGTCCGGGCACCGCGGGAGCCAGGCCTGTGGAAAGGTGGCCCGCATGCGCGTGGTCAGCTGGAACCTGTGGTGGCGCTTCGGCGACTGGCGCCGGCGCCGGCACGCGATCAGGGCCGTTCTCGCCGAAGCGAAACCCGATCTCTGCGGCCTGCAGGAGGTCTGGGCCGACCCGGACGAGAACCTCGCCGGCTGGCTCGCCGCGGAGCTGGACATGCACTGGGCCTGGGGCCCGACCGCGCACCCGCACCAGTGGCAACGGCGCACGGGGGACGATTCGGCCCAGTTCGGCACCGCCATCCTGAGCCGGTGGCCGCTCGCCGACACGGCGACCGAGGAGCTGCCCGCGTCGCGGGGGCGCACCGTGGTGAGCGCGACGGTGCAGGCGCCGTACGCCCGGATCCCGTTCTTCAGCGCGCACCTGGCGGCGACCGCGTTCGCCACGGCCGCGCGCCTCGAACAGGTCGACCGGATCCGCGAGCTCGTGGCGGCCCGCCCGTCCGACGACCACCCGCCCGTCCTCACGGGCGATTTCAACGCCGAGCCAGATTCGGACGAAATGCGCGTTCTGGGTGGAGACAAGACATCCCCGAGTACGGCGCCCGGGCTGATCCTCATGGACGCCTGGCGGTTCGCGGAGGACGGCCGCGCCGGCCTCACCTGGGACCGGCGCAACCCGCACGTCGCCGAGGCCCCCGAGCCGAGCATGCGCATCGACTACGTGCGGGTCGGTCTGCGTTACGACCTGGACGTGGGCCGCGTCGAGAACGTCGGGCTCGCCGGCACGGAGCCCGTGGACGGCGTCTGGCCCTCCGACCACTTCGCGGTCGTCGCCGACCTCAGCAGCCCAGCCTGACCCGCCGGGTCGGTTTGACCGATTGGCCTCGCCCGGCCCCGGAGGGTGAAACTTGCATGATGCAGACACGCGAGGATCGGGAGATCACGTGAGCACCTCGACACAGGCGCAGACGCCGGCGGCGACGCCGGGGCCCGCCGGCGCCACCCCGGGCGACGGCACGGGCGCGCTCAGCCACCGCCAGATCATGACCATCCTCATCGGACTGATGATGGGCATGTTCCTGGCCGCGCTGGACCAGACGATCGTGGCCACCGCCATGCGGACCATCGCCGACGACCTGTCCGGCTTCTCGATCCAGGCGTGGGCGACGACCGCCTTCCTCATCACCTCCACGATCTCGACCCCGCTGTACGGCAAGCTCTCCGACATCTACGGCCGCAAACCGTTCTTCCTGTTCGCCATCGGCATCTTCATCGTCGGCTCGGTGCTGTGCGGCCTCGCCGACTCCATGTACGAGCTGGCGGCGTTCCGGGCGGTGCAGGGCATCGGCGCGGGCGGCCTCATGTCGCTGGCGCTGGCCATCATCGGCGACATCGTGCCGCCCCGCGAGCGCGCGAAATACCAGGGGTACTTCCTCGCCGTGTTCGGCACGTCCAGCGTGCTCGGGCCCGTACTCGGCGGGTTCTTCGCGGGCGCCGACGAGATCCTCGGCGTCGCCGGCTGGCGCTGGATCTTCTACATCAACGTGCCGATCGCGGCCGCCGCGATGATCGTCGTGACGAAGGTGCTGCACATCCCGCACCGGCGGCAGGACCACCGCATCGACTGGCCCGGCGCGCTGGCGCTCATCGTCTGCCTGGTGCCGCTGCTCACCGTGGCCGAGCAGGGCCGCGAGTGGGGCTGGGACTCGGGCCGCTCGCTGCTCTGCTACGCCATCGGCACCGTCGGCCTGATCGCGTTCCTCGTCGCCGAGCGGGCGTACGGGGACGAGGCGCTGCTGCCGCTGCGGCTGTTCCGTGGCCGCACGTTCGCCATCGGCTCGGTGAGCAGCTTCATCGTCGGCATGGCCATGTTCGGCGGGCTGCTCATGGTGCCGCTGTACCTGCAGATTGTGAAGGGCTCGTCCCCCACCGAGGGCGGCCTGCAGCTCATCCCGTTCGTGGTGGGCATCATGGCCGGGTCGATCATCTCGGGCCAGGTCATTTTCCGCACCGGCCGCTACCGGATCTTCCCGATCGTCGGCAGCGCCATCATGCTCGTCGCGCTCGTGCTGTTCTCGCTGATCACGGCCGACACGCCGCTGTGGCAGACGATGCTGGTCATGGCGCTGATGGGCCTCGGCCTCGGCGGCAACATGCAGCCGATGATCACGGCCGTGCAGAACGCCGCCTCGCCCCGCGAGATCGGGGTGTCGACCTCGGCGGTCACGTTCTTCCGGTCGATGGGCGGCACGCTGGGCGCGGCCGTCTTCCTCTCGCTGCTCTTCGCGTACCTGCCGAGCAAGATCAAGGAGGCCTTCGCGGCCGCGCAGCCGACGCCGGCGTTCCAGCAGGCCGTGGCCGCCCACCCCGACCAGGCGCAGGCCCTGCAGGCGGCGACCGGGGGCGCCGGTGGCGAGGCGCTCAACGACACGTCGTTCATCAACCGGCTCGCCGACGCGCTGTCGCACCCGTTCAAGGTCGGGTTCTCCGACGCGATGAGCGTTGTCTTCCTGGTGAGCGCGGTCATCATGGTCGCCGGCCTGCTCGTCGTCGCCTTCCTGCCGGAGCTGCCCCTCCGCCAGCACTCCGCCGCCCAGGCCCGCGCGGAGGAGGACGCCGCGGAAGCCGCCGCCGCGGAGGCCACCCCCTCGTCGCCGCCCCCCGCCAAGGACGCGTCCGAGCGCACGTAGCCGAAGTAAGGCCAGTTACATGCGGAATTCCGGGTGGGAGTTCCGCACGTAACCGGCCTTTCGTCGGGCTGACGGACGCGCGGTGGGTCAGCGGGAGCCGGGGAGGCCCTTGTCCAGGCCAGCGCGGGGGAGGGCGCCCGCCAGAGCGCCGCCCATCGGGTCGGGCTGGCGGCCGCGGGAGCCGCCGG
>NZ_BAAALT010000163.1:0-9334 GCF_039528515.1 Luedemannella flava | reverse complement strand
CCGCGCTTCCCGCCCGGGGCGCCGACGGGGTCGGCCGTCGCGGTGCGGTCGGCCGGGACTGCCGTCATCCGAGCCGCACGGCGGCGAGGCGCTCGGCGCGCAGCCGGCCGGGCCACGTGTCGTCCACCGGCCCGAGCGGGGCGCCCGTCGCCCAGCCCAGCACCAGGTCGGCCAGGGCAGGGTTGCGGGCCAGTGCGGGGCCGTGCATGTACGTACCGACGATCTTGTCGCGCCAGGCGCCCTCGGTGCTGCCGTCGTTGCCGATGCCGGCGCTCACCCGCGCCAGCGGCTTGACGCCGGGGCCCAGGTGGGTGCGTCCGCCGTGGTTCTCGAAGCCGGTGATGGTGGGCAGGCCCAGGGCCGGGTCGGGCTCGCCGACCAGCTCGCCGACCGCGCGGCTGGGGCCCCGGTCGGAGTCCAGGTCGAGCAGCTCCAGGCCCGGGTACTTGGCGCCCTTGGCGAAGAACGACCGGCCGAGCAGCTGGTACCCGGCGCAGATGGCGAGCACCGCGGCCCCCCGGTCGATGGCCCGGTGCAGGCCGCCGTCGGCGGCCAGCCGCTGCGCGGCGAGCGCCTGTGGGCCGTCCTCGCCGCCGCCGAGCAGGTAGATGTCGCCGTCGGCGGGCACCGCCTGGTCGGAGCGCACCTCGATCGCCTCGACGGCCAGGCCGCGCAGCTGCGCCCGGCGCACCAGGATCAGCAGGTTGCCCCGGTCGCCGTAGGTGGACAGCAGGTCGGGGTAGAGCCATACGATCCGCAGGGCGGACGACGACCCGCCGTCCAGGTGCGACGCGGCCGCCACGTCCGCCGCCGCCTCGTCCACGATCGCCACATACGTGTCGGTGTCGTCGGGCCGCGCGTGGGCCGGACGGTAACCCGGGGTGCCGTAGGGGTTAGTTGACACGGTCCAGCTCCGCTCGGATGTCCTGGAAGGCGGTGTAGTTGGCGATCACCTCGAGCCGGCCGGGCGGCACGGCGGCCAGCGCCCGGTCGAACGAGGTGACGTGCTCGAACGGGATCGCGTTGACCTCCAGCCGGACGGCCAGGTCCATCGCCCGGTCGCCGGTGATGAGCACCCGGCGGCCGCGCAGCGGGGAGAAGTCCACGTCATAGAGCCAGGAGGTGTCCAGGCCGTCGGGGTCGCGCGCGTTGATCCCCAGGAGGGTCGGCGCGTCCTCGGCCATGTCGAACGCCTCCAGCCAGCCGGCCGGGTTCTTGGCCAGCAGCAGCCGGATGACCCGCCCGTCGCGTTCCACCGTCGCGTACCGGCCGGCGATCGAGGCGACCGACGACAGGCGCGGCAGCGCGTCCGGGATCCGGACGCCGAACTGCGTCGCGACGGCGAGGGCCGTGGCCGCGTTCGCGACGTTGACCCGCCCGGGCAGCTGCAGCGTCACCGGGTGCGCGACGCCGGCGGGGTCGACCACGGCCCCGTCGGCCACGGACCACGCGGGGGTGGGGCGGCGCAGGTCGCCGGCCACGCACCACCACTCGTCGCCCTCGCGCTCGATGTGTGCGCCGCACTCCGGGCACACCCACGAGTCGTCGTGCCAGCGCTGCCCGGACGCGACCCAGGTCACCGACACGCAGTCGCGGGCGGCCCAGGTGACCATCGGGTCGTCGGCGTTGGCGATGACGTGCGTGTCCACGCCGCGCAGCGCGTCGCGCCACAGCGAGGCCATCATCGCCACCTCCTTGGCCCGGTCGAGCTGGTCGCGGCTGAGGTTGAGCAGCGCGATCACCTTCGGGTGGGTGGCCTGCACGACCTGGTTGAGGTAGTGCTCGTCCACCTCCAGCACCGCGTACGTCGTGTGGCCGGCCTTGGCCAGCGCCGACGTGTGGCCGGTCGGCATGTTGGCGCCGAGGGAGTTGGTCGCCACCTCGCCGAGCACGCCCATGGCGGCCGCGGTGAGGCGGGTGGTGGTGGTCTTGCCGTTGGTGCCCGAGACCAGGGCGATCGCGCGCCCGGCGGCCAGGTGTGCCAGCAGGTCCGGATCGATCTTGAGGCCGATCCAGCCGCCGATCACCGAGCCGTCGCCGCGCCCGGCCGCCCGCGACAGCGCCGCGGCCGTCTTGGACACCGACGTGGCCACCTTCGCGCGCAGGGGCAGCTTGTTATCCGTCATCGTCTGTGGTCTCCCGGGACTCGCAGATGCGACGACCCTACCGGGCGGCCTCCAGCGCCGTCCGCACCGCCTCGGCCGCTGTCGTGACCACGACCGGCCCGGACACGGGTCGCCCCGCGGCGTCGGCGACCTGCCAACCGCCCAGGCTGACCACGGGCCTGCCCCGCCGCATGGCCAGTGCGACCTCGGACAGCGTGCCCCACGACCCGCCCACGGCGATGACGGCGTCCGCCGACAGCACGAGGATGACGTTGCGGGCCTGGCCCATCCCGGTCATGACCATGACCGGGAAGTCACCTTCGGGGGTACGCGTCGCCGCGCGGTCAGCGTCGGGGCGCACGCCGACGACCAGGCCGCCCGCGTCGCGGGCGCCCCGGGCCACGGCCGCCATCACGCCCGGCCCGCCGCCGCACAGGACCGTGGCCCCCGCCCGGGCCAGCAGCCCGCCCACCTCGTGGGCCAGTTCGCCCTCGGCGGGCGTGCACTCGGCCGGCCCGCACACCGCCACCTGGATCGGCACCACGCGCCCCACTTCCGGCATTTCAGACGACGCCCCAGTATCTGAGCGGTTTTTTGTGTGACCTGGGTCACCTGCGAATATCAACGTAGCGTCGCCACGTTAACGCGGACCGTGAGGACACTTCGGACAGCCTGCCGCAGGCGCGCCGACATCCCCGACTCCGACTACGGAGCGTGGTGAAACGGTGACCTCGGGTCGCCGCAGATCTGGGTTAGAAAGGTTCCCGGCCCGGGTCCGCCCGGGCCACGCGCCACCCGAGTCACGCCGAGTCCTGCCCGCCCGGTGCGCGCGTCATCCCCAACAACTGCACAGGGAACGGGCAGGAGCGGGGGAACCAACTCCGGACGCCGACCCTGGCGTCCTCGGGGTGAAGCCGCCCAGCGCGGCCGGGCACCCGCGGCGAACCACGCCGCTCCCTTCGCGCCCGAACCCGACAGCTAACTCCGCAGGCGTGCCGAAGGGACAGTATTCGTGTACTCCACCCCGGGTTGCACCATGCCCCCGTCCGGCCGCGCGCCGGGCACCGCCACCCGTCGACGACGCGTCCAGCGGTTCGGCGCCCTCGCCGCCGCGACCTGCGGCGTACTCTCCGGATCTCTGGTCGCGGCCGGCGGCGCGCAGGCCGCGAGCGCCACGGCGACCAGCGCGGGCCTGGCGCCCGCGTCGATCACCGTCACCGTCGCGCCGGTGCGCGAGACCACCGCCGTCACCCTGCGGGCGAGCCGGACGACCGTCGTGAAGGGACACTCGTCCCAGCTGACCGGCGTCGTCACCGTCGGGCCCGCCCGCAGGCGCCTCGCTGGCGCGACCGTGAAGCTGCTCGCCCGCAGCCCCGGCGGGAAGTGGCGCACCGTCCTCACCCGCAAGCTCACCGCGGACGGCGTCTTCAAGGCCTACCCGAAGCCCGGCAGGACCCGGTACTACAAGCTCGTCGTGGCCGCCTCGGCCACCCGCACCGCCGCGGTGTCGAAGCCGGTCACGATCACGGTGCGCCCGACCGCCCGGCAGAAGATCGTCGCGGCGGCGGTCAGCCGCATCGGCAAGCCCTATGTGTACGGTGCGAGCGGCCCGAACGCGTTCGACTGCTCCGGCCTGACGGCCTACGCCTACCGCAAAGCCGGCGTCGCGCTGCCGCACAGCGCCAACGGGCAGAAGCGCTACGGCAGGGCCGTCTCGAAGAGCGCCGCCAAGCCGGGCGACCTGGTCGTCTTCTACAGCGGCGGGTACGCGTACCACGCCGCGATCTACGCCGGCAACGGCTACATCTACGAGGCCGCGCGGCCCGGCACCCGGGTCGGCAGGCACAGGATCTGGAGCAGCGCGATCGGCTTCCGCCGCGTCGTCGGCTGAGACCCGGTGCGCGCCCGCCCCGTCCCCGTGGGCGGGCGCGCACGATCGGGCATGATGGGTTGATGTCCAGGCTCGGGATCACCGCGCCGTGGTGGCGCGACGCGATCATCTACCAGGTGTACCTGCGCTCCTTCGCGGACTCCGACGGCGACGGGGTCGGTGACCTCGACGGCCTGCGGTCGCGACTGTCGCACCTCGTCCGGCTCGGCGTCGACGGGTTGTGGATCAACCCGTGCTATCCGTCGCCCGGCGTCGACCACGGCTACGACGTGGCCGACTACCTCGACATCGACGCCCGCTACGGCGGGCTGCCCGCCTTCGACGACATGCTCGCGGCCGCCCACGAGAGCGGCCTGCGGGTGCTCATGGACCTGGTGCCCAACCACTGCTCGTCCGCGCACCCGTGGTTCGTGGCCGCGCTGGCCGCTCAGGCCGGCTCGCCCGAGCGGGAACGGTTCGTCTTCCGGACCGGGCGCGGCGACCAGCCGCCCAACAACTGGCGGTCGGTGTTCGGCGGCCCCGCGTGGACCCGCGTCGGCGACACCGACCAGTGGTACCTGCACAGCTTCGACCCCGCCCAGCCCGACTTCAACTGGCGCTGCCCGGACGTCGTCGAGCACTTCGACAAGGTGCTGCGGTTCTGGTTCGACCGGGGCGTCGACGGCATCCGCATCGACGTCGCGCACATGATGGTCAAGCACCCCGACCTGCCCGACTGGGCGTTCCCGGCCGACGGCTCCGCGTCCTACAACGAGTACGCGCAGAACCGTCCCGAGGTGCACGACATCCTGCGCCGGTGGCATTACCTGGCCGCCTCCTACGGCCGGGATCTGACCCTGGTCGGGGAGATCTGGGTGCCGACCGTCACCGACCTCGCCCAGTACCTGCGCCCCGACGAACTCACCCAGGCGTTCTACTTCGACCTGCTCAAGTGCCGGTGGTCGGCGGCCGCGTTCGGGGCGTCCGTCGAGCGCGGGCTCGCCACCATCGCGGCCACGGGCGCGTCCGTCACCTGGACGCTCGCCAACCACGACGTGCACCGGTCCGTCACCCGGTACGGCCTCGTACGGCCGTCCGGGATCGGCACGAACGACCCGTTCGCCGACGAACTGCGCGGGCGGGGCGAGATCGACCTGGCGCTCGGCACGGCCCGGGCCCGGGCCGCGCTGCTGCTGGTCCTCGGCCTGCCCGGGTCCGTGTACCTCTACCAGGGCGAGGAACTCGGCCTGCCCGAGGTGCTCGACCTGCCCGACGAGGCGCGCCAGGACCCGATCTTCTTCCGCTCCGGCGGCGCCGAGCACGGCCGCGACGGCTGCCGCGTGCCGCTGCCCTGGGACGCGTCCGCGCCGACCTTCGGCTTCTCGACCGGGCCTTCGTGGCTGCCGCAGCCGGAATGGTTCGGCGAGTACGCCGTGGAGGCGCAGTGGGATCAGCCGTCGTCGTCGCTGGTGCTGCACGCGGCGGCACTGTCGCTGCGCCGGTCGCTGCTGCCCGCCCTGGGTGCGGCCCCGGTGGAGTGGCTGACGGTCGAGGGGCGCGACGACATCCTGGCGTACCGGCGCGGGCGGCTGACCGTGGTCACCGTCTTCGGCGACGAGCCCTTCATGCCGCCGGCGTCGTGGGGCGACGTGGCGCTCGCCTCGACCCCCGGCGCCGTCCCGGTGCCCGGCAACGGTTCCGCCTGGCTGCTGACCTGACAAAAGGGGCGTGGTGGGGTCGACCGCCTTGTGAGCGGCCGCCCCCACCACGCTGTCTCCACGTCGCAGGACCGGGGTGTCCCCGTCACGAGACCCGTGCCGATTATTGCATGTTTTGTCCGGTTATCTGGGACTTCCCTGAACGTGTCATGTGAACCGCCCGGGCCAGGTGTGGTGGTGGGCCTCGTCAACTGCGCACAGCCGGCGCGATGACATCGCTGGCCGCCGTCACCGGGCACATATTGTGGCCGGCGGCCCGCCACCGCCAGATGCGCACATCTGGCGGGGTGAGGGCCCCTCGCGCTCGCCAAAAGCTCACATCTGGCGAGCCCTGAGCGTCCTCTCGCCAGCTGCTCACATCTGGCGGGCGGGGGGCGGGCCGAGCCGCTACACGGGAACATCTGGCGGCGGTCGGCGGGGCGACCCCTTGGCGGGTGTCAGGCGCGGAGTTGACCGGAGGCGTCACCGTGTGGGGTACGGCGTGGGCGCGACAGACGCGTCCCGCCCGCCCGACGGAGTCGGGATCCGGTGTCGAACGCGGTGTCGAACGGGTTGTGAGAACCCGTCGGTAACCCGTAGCACGTGGCGGCGCGCCGTGCCCGGGTGCGGGGTGGGTGGCGCGCCGGCCCTCCACTGCCCTCCACCGTTGCTCACCTGCGGATTTAGCGCGGCGATCACGCCCGACACGAGGTCAAACTGATTGACGGTGGAGGGAAGTGGAGTAGAGTGGGGCGCAATGGCGGAGCCGGGAGGCGGCCGCCGGCCCCGGGGGGACCGCGCAGCACCGCGACGCATGGAAACGCGACGCACGCGGAGGCGCCACGCGGAAGGGGGGTGGGGTCGTGTTTCTCGGCACCCACACCCTTCGCCTGGACGAAAAGGGCCGGCTGATTCTTCCGGCGAAGTTTCGTGACGAGCTGGCGGGAGGTGTCGTGATCACTAAAGGGCAGGAGCGCTGTCTCTACGTGTTCCCGGACGCCGAGTTCCGTCGGATCGCCGAACAGCTGCAGACGCAGCCCATGACCCACAAGGCCGCCCGGGCGTACAGCCGGGTGTTCTTCGCCAGCGCGCAGGACGAGGTCCCCGACAAGCAGGGCCGGGTCAACGTGACCGGTCACCTGCGGGAATATGCCGGGCTCACCCGTGACGTCGTCGTGATCGGAGCGAGCAGCCGCGTGGAGATCTGGGACTCGCAGGCCTGGGAGACGTATCTCGCCGAGAGCGAGGAAGCGTTCTCCGGCATCGAGGAAGGGGTGTTACCCGGCGGGCTCTGACGAGCCCGTGGGGGTTGGCGGTCCATCCGTCCCTTGTCGACACCGACGGGGTTGCCGTACCGCCAGATCTCCAGCCGCTCGGCGCGGCTCCTGACATCCCTTCCCCGGTGCCAGGCGCCAGAAGGGCGGATGGGGATCTGGCGGTACGTGCGAATGGTACCGCTGACGCTTCGCTCCGGTGTGACCGCCGCGAACGGTCACACCGGTGGCAATTAGGGGGTCGACGTGGGGGAGTCGCGCAGGCATGTACCGGTCCTTCTGGACCGTTGCCTGGAGCTGCTCGGACCCGCGTTCGACGCCGCCCGCGGAGCGACACCCGTCCACGTGGACGCCACGCTCGGGCTCGGGGGCCACGCGGCCGCCGTGCTGGAGGCGTACTCCGATGTGGAGCTTGTCGGTCTCGACCGTGACCCGCACGCGTTGGCCGCCTCGCGCGAGCGCCTGGCGCCCTACGCCGACCGGGTCCACCTCGTGCACGCCGTCTACGACGAGCTGCCCGAGGTGCTCGCCAAGCTGGGCATCAGCGCGGTCCACGGGGTGCTGTTCGACCTCGGGGTGTCCTCGATGCAGCTCGACGAGGCGGCCCGCGGCTTCGCCTACGCCCAGGACGCGCCGCTGGACATGCGTATGGACCCCACCCGGGGGGTGACGGCCGAGGAGGTCGTCAACACCTACCCGGCGGGGGAGCTGGCGCGGGTCCTGCGGGTCTACGGCGAGGAGAAGTTCGCCGGCCGGATCGCCGGGGCGATCGTGCGGGAACGCGAGAAGAACAGAATCACGTCCTCGGCGCTGCTCGCCGAGCTGGTCCGGGACGCCATCCCGGCGCCGGCCCGGCGCACCGGCGGACACCCGGCCAAACGCACCTTCCAGGCGCTGCGGATCGAGGTGAACGGCGAGCTGGCGGCGCTGGAGGCGGCGTTGCCGGCGGCGTTGGACGCGCTCGCGCCGGGCGGACGCGTGGTGGTCATGTCCTACCAGTCGCTGGAGGACCGGATCGTCAAGCAGGAGTTCGCCCGTCGGGCGCGCAGCAGCGCCCCGCCGGACCTGCCGGTCGAACTGCCCGGCTACGGGCCGACCGTGCGGCTGCTCACGCGGGGGGCGGAGCAGGCGGACGAGGCCGAGGTGGCGGTCAACCCGCGGGCCGCGCCCGCGCGGCTGCGGGCGGTCGAGAGCCTCGACCCGCGCGCGCCGGGCGGCGCGGCGCGGGTCGCCATGCACCAACCCGGGACGCGGGGGCGTCCCGGTCGCCATACCGCGAAAGATGGAGGGGGAGGGCGATGACCGGGAAGACACCCGACGCCCGCACCGGCCGCAGCGGCGCCGACATCCGGCGCGCGACGCGGCCCCAGGTCGTGCCGCTGCGCGGCACCGGCCGCACCGCGGGCAGCGACAACAGCCGGGCCGCCCGCGACGCGGCCCACGCGGCACGCCAGGCCGCGCGGCGCGGCACCGTGGTCGGGGCCAACGCACTGCAGATCGACGAGTACGCCGAGGTGCTCGACGAGCGCGAGATCACTGTCGAGCAGGCACCCGCCCAGGGGCCCGACCTGGCCACGACGGCGGACCGCGTGGACTCGGCGGCGGGCGCCGGCGTACCGGCGCCGGCGCGGGCCCGCACCGGGCTGGGCCGCCTGCGGGTGGCGCCGCCGATGCCGGTGGCGGTGCCCCGGGCGCCGTTCCTGGTGCTGCTGCTGGTGATCGTCGTGGCCGGCGTGTTCGGCGTGCTCCTGATCAACACCAAGATCAACGAGAACGCGTTCACGCTGGACAACCTGCAGAACTCGCAGAGTGCGCTCGACCAGCAGGAGGCGCAGCTCGCGCAGAACCTGACGATCGTCGAGGCGCCGGGCAACCTGGCCGCCGCGGCGCGCCGGCTCGGCCTCGTGCCGGCCGGCTCGACGGCGGTCATCCGGCTGCCCGACGGGCGCGTGCTGAGCGTGCCGGAGCCGGCCAGCGGCCCGGTGAGCGTCACCGCGCAGAACGACTGATCCGGCGGTCCGGCGGGGCCATGTGGTCGCGCCGGACCGCGCTGAACTGAACCGGAACGGATCCGGACCCGCGACGGAACCGAACCGGAAAACTGCACCGAACTGACCGACGCCTCCCGGCCGGCGAGCCAGCCGGCCGGGAGGCACCCCGACCGAGTCACGAGGAGTCCACCATGCCGCGCCGCCGCGACGACGAGCCCGAGGTCGGGACGCCGCCGCGCCGCAGCCGGATGGCGGACGCCCGCCGCTACCAACCGCGCGGCCGCACGGTCCGCGACACCGAGCCCGACCACCGCGACGACGCACGGCCCAACCTGCGCCTCGTCGCCGGCGGCGCGGCCCACGCCGACGACGACCCGGGTCGCGTACGCGGCCGGCG
>NZ_BAAALT010000162.1:0-523 GCF_039528515.1 Luedemannella flava | reverse complement strand
GCGAAGATCCGTGCCGCACGTACGTACTTCAAACCGCTGCTCGCCGAAGACAACTGCGAGATACGGCTCCATGCGACCACGCTGTACAACTCTATCTTCAGATTTGATGACAACCTGCTGGCAAACCCGCATGCGTGGGGCCAACCCGCCAGCGCGAATCCGCTGCTACATTTTCGCCGTATCGATATTGTTACTGGATTCTTTGATCACTACCGTGAAAGCTTCGAAGCCGTTTGGAAGTCAGCCACAGCTTGGCAGGACTCCGCTGGAGGCAATGAATGAGTCGCACCGAATACTATGGTGACCCGGACGCGCCTGCGCCGAACTCACTCGTTCCGGCGTGCAACATGNCAAAGGCGGCGCGATACCGGTCAGTGGGCGCTCCCAGGTGGTGCACAGGATTTCGGTGAGACGCCGAGCGAATGTGCAGTGCGCGAGTGCAAGGAGGAGACCGGGATTACGGCGGAGATCACCGAGCTGCTGGGAATCTACTCTGACCCCGCTCACATCGTGCAGTACTCGG
>NZ_BAAALT010000161.1:0-25619 GCF_039528515.1 Luedemannella flava | reverse complement strand
CCGGCAGTCGGTCTTCGCCGACGACGGCGACGAGGGCCTCGACGAGGCGCCCGCGGAGGACTGGCTGGAGACCGTCACCCTGCCCACCCCGCCGCCCGCGCCGCGCCCCGCCAAGCGCACCGCGCCGCCGCAGCACTCGCCCGCCCCGGCGGCCAGGGCCGAGCAGCTCACGCTCGCGCCGATGGAGGGCGGCTACAAGCTGCCGCCGCCCAGCCTGCTGCGGCCCGGCGAGGCGGCGAAGGCCCGCAGCAAGGCCAACGACGAGGTGATCGTCGCCCTGCAGGGCGTGTTCGAGCAGTTCGACGTGGACGCGGCCGTCACGGGCTTCACCCGCGGCCCGACCGTCACGCGCTACGAGGTGGAGCTCGGCCACGGCGTCAAGGTCGAGCGCATCACCCAGCTCAGCCGTAACATCGCGTACGCGGTGAAGTCGCCGGACGTGCGCATCCTCAGCCCGATCCCGGGCAAGTCGGCGGTGGGGATCGAGATTCCCAACACGGACCGGGAGAACGTGGCGCTCGGCGACGTGTTGCGCGCCCGCGCCGCCTCCGGCGACCACCACCCGCTCGTCGTGGGGCTCGGCAAGGACATCGAGGGCGGCTACGTGACGGCCAACCTGGCCAAGATGCCGCACATCCTCATCGCTGGCGCCACCGGCGCCGGCAAGTCCTCCTGCCTGAACACGCTGCTGGTGTCGGTGCTCGCCCGGGCGACCCCAGACCAGGTGCGGCTGCTGCTCGTCGACCCGAAGCGGGTGGAGCTGACGGCGTACGAGGGGATTCCGCACCTCGTCACGCCCATCGTGACCAACCCGAAGAAGGCGGCCGACGCGCTCGACTGGGTCGTGCGCGAGATGGAGATGCGCTACGACGACCTGGCCGCCGCCGGGGTGCGCCACGTCGACGACTACAACCGCAAGGTGCGCGACGGCAAGATCACCGCGCCGCCCGGCAGCGAGCGCGTCATCCGGCCGTACCCGTACCTGCTGGTCATCGTCGACGAGCTGGCGGACCTCATGATGGTCGCCCCCCGCGACGTCGAGGACTCCGTGGTACGCATCACCCAGCTCGCCCGGGCCGCCGGCATCCACCTCGTGCTCGCCACCCAGCGGCCGTCCGTGGACGTCGTCACCGGGCTCATCAAGGCCAACGTGCCGTCCCGGCTGGCGTTCGCCACGTCGTCGCTGGCCGACTCCCGGGTCATCCTCGACCAGCCGGGCGCCGAGAAGCTCATCGGGCGCGGCGACGGCCTGTTCCTGCCGATGGGCGCGTCCAAGCCGCAGCGCATCCAGGGCGCCTGGGTGAGCGAGGCGGAGATCGCCGACATCGTGAAGTTCTGCAAGGACCAACGCGAGCCCGAGTTCCGGCCGGACGTGCTGACCAAGCCCGAGGACCCCAAGAAGAAGATCGACGAGGAGATCGGCGACGACCTCGAACTGCTCCTGCAGGCGGTCGAGCTCGTGGTCACCTCGCAGTTCGGCTCCACGTCGATGCTGCAGCGCAAGCTGCGCGTCGGCTTCGCCAAGGCCGGCCGGCTCATGGACCTCATGGAGACCCGCGGCGTCGTCGGCCCGTCCGAGGGCTCCAAGGCCCGCGACGTGCTGGTCAAGCCCGACGAGCTCGAGGAGATCCGTTCGCAGATCACGGGCGGCGGCTGACGCGCTAGCCTTTGCCGCGTGACCGAGCCCGCCGCCCCCGCGCGCGTCTCCACATTGGAGCTGTTCTTCGATCTGGTCTTCGTGTTCACCGTCACGCAGGCCACCGCCGCCCTCGCCGACGACCTCTCCGTGCGTGGCCTGGTCCGGGTGCTGCTCATGGTGGCCATCATCTGGTGGATGTACGGCGGCTACGCCTGGCTGACCAACGCCATCGCGCCCGACAGCCGGGTCCGGCGCACGCTGATCCTCGTCGGCATGGGCGGCTTCCTGACCATCGCGCTCGCCATCCCCGACGCGTTCGGCGACGCCGGCTGGGCCTTCGGCGTGGGGTACTTCGTCGTCAACGCCGTCCACACCGGACTGTTCCTCACCGTCAGCCGGGCGATGCGGGTGCTCGGGGTGCTCAACCTGATCACCGCCACCCTCGTGCTCGCGGGCGGGTTCGCCCCCGGGGTGTGGCGCTACGTGCTGTGGGGCGCGGCCATGGCGTTGCTCATCGCGTCGCCGCGGCTGAACCCGATCCACGAGTTCACCATCTCCGCCGCGCACTTCGTGGAGCGCCACGGGCTCGTCGTCATCATCGCGCTGGGGGAGTCGCTCATCGCGATCGGCGTCGGCGCCGCCGGCCTGGCGGTCGACTGGCGGCTCATCGGGGCGGCCGTGCTGGGGCTGACCGTGTCGTACCTGATGTGGTGGGTGTACTTCGAGGGCGGCGACGGCGGTGCCGAGCACGCCCTCGAGGCGGTGCCGATGCGCGAGCGGGCATGGGTGGCCATCGTGTCCTACGGGTACGCCCACTACGTCCTGCTCATCGGCATCGTGGCCGTCGCCGCCGGGATCAAGAAGGCGGTCGGCCACGTCGACGGGCACCTCACCCTCGGCCAGGCGCTGCTGCTCGGCGGCGGCGTGGCCGCCTACCTGCTGGGCGACGTGTGGTTCCGCCGCCGCCTGCGCATCGGCGTCGCCCGCTTCCGCCTGGTCGCGGCGATCGTCGCCCTGGCCACGGTGCCGATCGGCATGTGGCTGGCGGCCGCCCAACTACTGGCGCTGATCGCCCTCCTGTTCGCGATGCTCACGACCGAACACCGCGCCGTCGGCTCAGATCTCGGGGCCAAAGCGCACCCGTAGGTACGCCTCGACTTTCGCGCTCTGCCGCAACGCTCCTGGTGAGAGGTAGCGTGGCCGGCCGCTGGTTCGCCAGTCGTGCGCATACGGCGGCGCTGACCGGGTCGCGGGCTCGCCACATGTGCACAGTTGGCGGGCTCGGGCGCCGCCTCCCTCACCATTTGTGCACAGTTGGCGGTCGAGGGCCGCTGGGCTCGCCACGTGTGCACAGTTGGCGAGGGCAGTGGGAGTCTGTCGACCGACGTCGTGGTCGCGACGGGTTCGAGCTGACCCCCCGCGAACCTCGCGGGCCGCCCAAGCAGACAAGCCGACGATTGGACCGCTACGCAGGGAATTTCGCGCTGAGTTCCAGGCGTAACGGTCCAAACGCCCGCGGGTCCGGACGGCGGGTCCGGACGGCGGTGACAGTGACGGTGACGGAGACAGAACGTCCGGCCAGACGGGCGGACGTCGGGCCTGATGGGGCGACGCTTGACAGCGTCGCCGTCGCGCCTGACGATCAGCCGCACGTTTGAGGTGGTCACGGGGGTACGGATGTGGGAGGGGCCACGCTGGACGTGGTGGCTGCGGTGGACGGTGGTCGGCCTGCCGGTCGTCGTCGTCCTGGTCGTGTTGTGTGCGCAAACCGCCGGGCCCTATCTGGCCGACGTCGCCAGGTGTCCGCCGCCGATCGAGTGTTTCGGGGAGGGGCCGGACATCCCCCCGCTGCTGATCCATAACGAGACCGGCGCCGAACTCTTCTTCCGTCGGTTGGACGAGCCGTTGGCCGGCACGGTCAGCGTGCCGGGGCGGTCGGTGACGGACATCGGCCACTTTGTCCATCCGTGTGACGCGACCGTGGTGCTCCTCGCGCGCGACTGGTCCGGCACGGAGTTGGCCTGTCTGGCCGGCACGGCGTGCGACACCCGCACCTGGCAGTTCGCGGCGGACGGCGCTGTGGTGGCGACCTCCGGCTAGCGGTTGTGGGGGGAAGTAGCCCCCAGCGGGGCCGCTTCCCGCCGCAGTACGCCGAGGAGGGAGGCGGTCGAGACGATCGCCCAGGTGCCCTCCAGGAGGAGGAAGCCCCAGTCGTGGTCGAGTGCGGCGACGACCGCCAGGACGCCCGCGCCCAGGATGTTGACCACCAGGTAGCCAACGGAGCGGGGGTTGAGGCGGCCGAGCTGGGCCGCGGTGAAGCCGGCGAGCACCAGCAGGGCGCCGACGATCTGGAAGATTTCGGACATGACGCACCTCGGTCGCGCCGTCTTCGCTGGCCGGGTACGGTGCGCGCTCGTCCGGGAGGCGGCCGGGGACGCGGCCACTCAAGATCGAGGCTAGCCCGCGGTCGTGGCGGCGGCCAGTCCGGTGGGCCAGATCACC
This sequence comes from Luedemannella flava, assembly GCF_039528515.1. Lineage (NCBI taxonomy): Bacteria > Bacillati > Actinomycetota > Actinomycetes > Micromonosporales > Micromonosporaceae > Luedemannella > Luedemannella flava. The sequence continues at coordinate 21,478 of NZ_BAAALT010000161.1, read as the reverse complement.
GGGCGCGCGGGCCCATAGGGGGCACTCGGCGGCCGGCCCGACCTGCGGCGCCGGTAACCTTGTCGCAATGTCTGTCACCGATCACCCCACCGGCCGCCGGGTGGCACTGCTCACCCTCGGCTGCGCGCGCAACGAGGTCGACTCCGAGGAGCTCGCCGCGCGCCTGCACGCCGACGGCTGGGACCTGGTCCCGGACGGGGACGGTGCCGACGTCATCGTGGTCAACACCTGCGGCTTCGTCGAGAAGGCCAAGCGGGACTCGATCGACACCCTGCTCGCCGCCCACGACTCGGGCGCGAAGGTGGTCGCCACCGGCTGCATGGCCGAGCGCTACGGCAACGAGCTGGCCGAGAGCCTGCCCGAGGCCGACGCGGTGCTGGGCTTCGACCACTACCCGGAGATCGGCCAGCGGCTCACCGAGGTGCTCGCCGGCGACAGGATCGCGTCGCACGCGCCGCGCGACCGCCGTACTCTGCTGCCCCTCACCCCGGTCGAGCGCCAGGCCGCGCCCGTCACCCTGCCCGGCCACGGCGCCGCGCTGGCCCTCGACGACGCCACCCCGAAGCACCTGCGCACGGTGCTGCGCCGCCGCCTCGACAAGGGCCCGGTGGCCTCGTTGAAGCTGGCGTCGGGTTGCGACCGGCGGTGCTCGTTCTGCGCCATCCCGAGCTTCCGGGGCGCGTTCGTGTCCCGCACGCCGGACGAGCTCCTGGCCGAGGCCGAGTGGCTCGCCGCCGACGGCGTCCGCGAGATCGTGCTGGTCAGCGAGAACTCCACGTCGTACGGCAAGGACCTGGGCGACCCGCGCGCGCTGGAGAAGCTGCTGCCGCAGCTCGCGGCGACCCGCGGGATCGCGCGGGTGCGCGTGTCCTACCTGCAGCCGGCCGAGACCCGACCCGGCCTGGTCGAGGCGATCGCCACCACCCCGAGGGTGGCGCCGTACTTCGACCTGTCGTTCCAGCACTCCAGCGAGGCCGTGCTGCGCCGGATGCGCCGCTTCGGCTCCACCGACCGGTTCCTGGACCTGCTCGCGAGTGCCCGGAAGCTGGCCCCGGAGGCGGGCGCCCGGTCCAACTTCATCGTCGGGTTCCCCGGCGAGACCCGCGCCGACGTCGCCGAGCTGGAGCGCTTCCTCACCGAGGCGCGGCTCGACGCGATCGGCGTGTTCGACTACAGCGACGAGGACGGCACCGAGGCGGCCGGCTTTGCCGACAAGGTCACGGCCGCCACGGTCAAGCGGCGCTACAACCGGATCAGCATGCTGGCCGAGGAGCTGTGCAACCAGCGCGCCGCCGACCGGCTCGGCACCGAGGTCGAGGTCCTCGTCGAGTCGATCGACGACGGCGTGGTCGAGGGCCGCGCGGCGCACCAGGCGCCCGAGGTGGACGGCTCCACCATGCTGAGCGCCGGCCTCCCGGGCCTCGCCGTGGGCGACCTGGTCCGCGCCAAGGTCACCGGCACCGACGGCGTCGACCTGATTGCGGCGCCCCTCGACATCGTCGGGCAACCGTGAGCGAGCGTCAGCGAGCGAACCATCGGCTCAGTGGAAAGGCATGCCGGCGCCGGAGCGTAGCGGAGGTGCCGGCATGACCGGGCCCGCACGGCGGGTGCCGTTGGTGAACGTCGCCAACGGGCTCACGTTGCTGCGCATCGTGCTGATCCCGATCTTCGTGCTGCTCGTGGTGGCGTCCGAGATGACCGACCCGGCCCTGCGCATGCTGGCCTGCGTCGCGTTCGGGGTCGCATCGCTCACCGACTTCGTCGACGGCTGGATCGCCCGCACCTGGAACCAGGTCACCTCGTTCGGCAAGGTCGCCGACCCGATCGCCGACAAGGCCCTCACGGGTACGGCCCTGGTGCTCCTGTCGCTCTACGACCACCTGCCCTGGTGGGTGACCGTGGTGATCCTGTTCCGCGAGCTGGGCATCACCGCGCTGCGGTTCTGGGTGCTGCGCTACGAGGTGATCGCCGCGAGCCGGGGCGGCAAGGTCAAGACCGCGCTGCAGATCCTGGCCATTGCCTGGTACCTGTGGCCCATGCCGGACGGCCTCGCCGCGGTCGGGCCCTGGATCATGGTGGCGGCGGTCGTGGTCACGGTCGTCACCGGCATCGACTACGTCGTCGCGGTGGCCCGCAAGAGCCGCGCCCGTCGCACGCCGGCCACGCACCGATAGCCCTTTCCTTAGTACACTAGTTCGAACGAACTGGACGGGGAGGGAGTCGTGGCCTACCTGTTCCTGGTCGGCGCGATCGGCGCCGAGGTGTTCGGGACGAGCCTGCTCAAGGCGACCGAGGGGTTCACCCGCCCCGTGCCCACCACCGCGATGATCCTGGCGTACGTGGCGTCGTTCGCGTGCCTCGCCCAGGCCGTCAAGGGCATCGAGGTCGGCGTCGCCTACGCGATCTGGGCCGGGCTCGGCACGGCCCTCATCGTGGTGATCGGCGCGACCCTCCTCGGCGAGTCGGTGAGCCTGCCCAAGGTGATCGGCGTCCTGCTGGTCATCGCGGGCGTCGTCATCCTCAACCTGGGCGGCACCCACGGGACGGCGACGAACGGCTAGCGTGACCCGTGTGGCGAGCATCGACATCCCCGCATACCTGTGCCGACTCGGGCTCGATGCCGGTGGGCCGGTGCCGCCGCCCTCGGCGGAGTGGCTCGCCGTGCTGCACCGGGCGCACACCGCCCGCGTGCCGTACGAGAACCTCACCATCCAGCTCGGCCGGCCGCACGGCATCGCGACGGCCACCGCCGTGCGCCGGGTGCTCGCCGGCGCCGGTGGCTACTGCTTCCACCTCAACGGCGCCTTCGCCGCGCTGCTCGGCGCCCTGGGCTTCGACGTGCGCCGCCACCGCGCCGACGTGCGGCGGGTGACCGACCCCGAGCCGGTCGGCGTCAACGGCAACCACCTGGCGCTCACCGTCCACGGGCTGCCGACGGCGGCCGCGCCGGCGGGCGTCTGGCTGGTCGACGTCGGCCTCGGTGACGGCCCCGCCGGTCCACTGCCCCGACAACCCGGTGAGTACGCGCAGGGACCGTTCCGCTACGGGCTGGGCCCGTCAGTGGTCGCGCCGGGCGGGTGGCGGTTCACGCACGACCCGTCGGGCAGCTTCGCGGGCGTCGACATCGAGGAGACGCTCGCGACCCCCGGCGCGTTCGCCGACATGCACGCGTACCTGGGCACGTCGCCGGACTCGCCGTTCGTCCAGGTGCTGACCGTGCAGCGACGGGTCGGGGACGGCGTACGCCGCCTGCGCGGATGCGTGTTCGAGCGGATCGACGCGGCCGGCACGCATGGCGCCGACGTCACGACATCAAGGGACTGGTTCGCGCTCCTCGCGGACGAGTTCGGCCTTACCCTCGACGACGTGGACCGCGACGAACGCGCCGCCCTGTGGGAGCGGACCCGCCACGCCCACGAACGGTGGCGCGCGGCGGAGGTGGCGGCGTGAGCGAGCGTCAGCGAGCGAACCATCGGCTCAGGTTTGACTCACGCCGACGCCGGAGCGCGGCGGAGGTGGCGGCGTGAGCGGGCCGGCGGCGGCGCGGCCGGGGAGTGCGTGGGCCGCCATCACCGTCGACGTGGCCGGGCTGCCCGCCCGGCTCATCCAGGAGCTGGTCGACCGGAAGGAGACCGTCGCCGTCGCGGAGTCGCTCACCGGTGGGCTGCTGGGCGCCACGATCGTCGACGCGCCCGGCGCGAGCCGGGCGTTCCGGGGCGGGCTCATCGTCTACGCCACCGAACTGAAGGCCGCGCTGGCGGACGTACCAGCTGATCTTCTGGAGGCCCGGGGGCCCGTGGACGCCGACGTCGCCGCGGCCCTGGCCGAGGGCGCGCGCGGACGGTGCGGGGCCGACTGGGGCCTGGCCACGACGGGTGTCGCCGGCCCCGACCCGCAGGACGGGGTTCCGGTGGGGACGGTCTTCATCGCCGTCGCCGGTCCCCGTTCCGAGGTGCGCCAACTGGCGCTCGACGGGGAGCGGGCGGCCGTGCGCACCCAGACCGTCACGGCGGTCCTGCGACTCGCGTTGGAGCAGATCGCGCAAACCCGATAGGCGTCATTCGGTGTCAGGGATGTCGATGTCGGCCCGGGCGGGTACCCTTTCGGGCAACCTGGCAGAAGGGGGTGTGGCGATGATCCTGCTGCGAAGGGTGATCGGCGACGCGCTGCGGGGCCGCCGGCTGCGCCAACAGCGCACCCTCCGCGAGGTCTCCACCGCGGCCAACGTGAGCCTCGGCTACCTCTCCGAGATCGAGCGCGGGCACAAGGAGGCGTCCAGCGAGCTGCTGGCCTCCATCTGCGACGCCCTCGGCGCCCAGCTGTCCGAGGTGCTGCGCGAGGCGAGCGACACCCTGGCCATCGCCGAGCAGGTCAACGAGGTCCTGGCGCCCACCGCCGACGGTGGCCTGACCGACGGCGACGTCACCGTCGAGGTTCGCCACGAGGGCCCGCTCAGGACCACCCTGCGGGCCACCCGCAACGGCCGGCCGCAGCCGCCGGCCCCGCGGCGACCGGAGCCGCTCGTCGTCTGACTTCGCACGGGCTGCCCGTGACGGGTGTGGCATCCGGCTGCGAATATGTATAGACCGGTGGTGACGGCCGGGGGCCGGCACCCCGCCGGGTTGATGCCGCAGAGAGGACACGGACAAACATGGCGAATCCGTTCGTCAAGGGCTGGAAGTACCTGATGGCGCTCTTCGGTTCCAAGATCGATGAGTACGCCGACCCGAAGGTGCAGATCCAGCAGGCGATCGAGGACGCGCAGCGGCAGCACCAGGCGCTCGTCCAGCAGGCCGCCGCCGTTATCGGCAACCAGCGTCAGCTCGAGCTCAAGCTCAACCGGACCCTCGGCGAGGTGGAGAACCTGCAGGCGTCCACCCGCCAGGCCCTCGTCCTGGCCGACAAGGCGCGCGCCGCCGGCGACGAGAAGAAGGCCGGGGAGTACGAGCAGACGGCGCAGACCTTCGCCAGCCAGCTCGTCGCGACCGAGCAGTCGCTCGAGGACCTCAAGTCCCTGCACGACCAGGCGCTGGGTGCCGCCGAGCAGGCCCGCAAGGCGGTGGAGAACAACGCCATGCTGCTGCAGCAGAAGCTCGCCGAGCGCACCAAGCTGCTCAGCCAGCTCGAGCAGGCCAAGATGCAGGAGACGGTCGCCAAGTCGATCCAGTCGATGAACGACACCGTCGCCCCGCCCGGCACCACCCCGTCGCTCAACGAGATCCGTGACAAGATCGAGAAGCGGTACGCCACCGCGCTCGGTCAGGCCGAGCTGGCCAGCAACTCGCTGGAGGGCCGCCGCCTCGAGGTCCAGAAGGCCACCCTCGACATGGCCGGCGCCAGCCGCCTCGAGGAGATCCGCGCCAGCATGAACCCGCAGGTCACCGGCGGCGCAGACAAGCCGGCGATCGAGCCCGCCGACAACCCCGGCGTCACCCGCCTCGACGAGATCCGCGCCAGCCTCAAGGACAAGCCCGACACCGCCTGACCTGTTCCTGCACAAACGGCGCCGCCTCCCTGGGAGCCGGCGCCGTTTCCGTCTGCGACCCCACCCGCGCCGCCGGCCCGGGGTGGGGCGGGGCGGAGGCGGGGCGGGGTGGGGGTGGGGTGGGTCAGCGGGTGATGGCGGTGAAGGTCGTTATGCCGAGCCAGAGGCCGGCTGCTATGGCGATCACGTGGAGGAGGAGGGACCAGGACTTGAGGGCCGTCGCGGGTGGGCGGGGCTCCTCGACAGGGCTCGGGGCGGGGTCGGTCATCGGGTCTCCTCGTCGAGGATGCGGGCCTTGGCCTTGGCGAACTCCGCCTCGGAGATGGCGCCCCTGTCGCGGAGCGCGGTGAGGCGTTCGAGCGCGACGACGATCGCGTCGGCGTCGGCGTCGGCCGGCGTGGCGGTGGCGCTGCCGGCGGGTGGGTCCGGGGGCAGGACGCCGGCGAAGCGGTCAGCGGTGGCCGGGTCGGGGCGGGGGAGGGTCAGGGGCGTGACGGGGCGCGCGCCGTCGGACCAGAAGAGCGCCTTGGCGTTGGCGGGCTTGAACAGGTACAGCAGCGGCAGGCCGCCCATGAGGCCGAAGATGACGGCGCAGACCAGCAGGCTCACCACGGGTCCGTCCCCGGTTGCCGGGTCCAGGCCGTAGTCGAGGAAGTTGTAGCCGAGGCTGAGGAACAGCGCCGGCCAGCCCAGCAGCGCGAGTCTCGGCCCGACGTCGAAGACGAAGATGCTGTAGATGAACAGGCAGATCAGGCCGCCGAGGATGCCGCCGATCAGCAGGCCGGGCACGCCCTCCGGGCAGGGGTTGGCGACCACGTACGGGCCGCCGGAGGCGCAGGAGCCGCCGATCTCCATGACGGCGCGCATGCCGAGGAAGACCCACGTCACGGCCAGGGTCGTGCCGAAGAGGCCGAGGAAGGTGCCCAGAGAGCGCTTGACGAGCGCGGAGGTCGACACAGCCAACGATCGTCGGGCCGCCGTGAACCGGCCGACAAGGTCAACGACATCAATCCGACTCGGGCTGGCAGACGGGGCACCAGTAGGTGACCCGGTCAGTCGACGTGCCCGGGTTGTCGTACGCGACGGGCGTCCCGCAGCGGCGGCAGGGGGCGCGGCCCCGGCCGTACACGTAGGTCTCCTGGCCGCGGCGCAGCGAGCCGGTGGTGACCTGGGTCCACCGCCCGCGGTTGGCGGCGAGCACCCGCTGCGCGAGAGTGAGCAGGCCGGGCAGGTCGTCGATCTGCCACACCGGCGTCCACGGCCACAGCCCGCGCAGGAACAGCAGCTCGCACTTGTACAGGTTGCCGATGCCGGCGAGGTTGGTCTGGTCGAGCAGCGCCTCGGCGATGGGCCGGGCGGGGCTGGTCTTGACCCGTCGGACGGCCTCGTCGAGGTCCCAGCCGCCGGGTTCGCCGGGCGGGCCGAGCAGGTCCGGGCCGAGGTGCCCGACGAGCTTCTCCTCGTCGTCGGTGGGCAGGATGGCCAGGTCGTGCAGGTGGTAGCCGACAGCGACGGCGGAGGACGCGCGCAGCACCGCCCGGATGACGTGCGAATGGCGTCCGCGCCACGCCTCGCCGGGGGCGAAGACCCGCCAGGCGCCGTCCATCCGCAGGTGGGAGTGGATCGTGAGGCGCTCCTCGCGGGTGACGCGCAGCAGCAGGTGCTTGCCGCGGCTCACGCAGCCGTGGATGGTGAAGCCCGCGAGGTCGACCGTGGCGAGGTCCGGGACGCGGAAGTCGCTGTGCCGGACCACATCCCCGGCGAGTGCCCGGTGGAGCATCCGGGCTGTGTTCCACACCGTGTCACCCTCCGGCATGGCTCCATCGTGTCACAGGCCTCGATTCACTCGTGTTGCTGACCTGTGACGGAGCGGGTCAATCGGTTGGCCGCGCGGCCGGCTCGATGGCCGGTTCGACGGCCGGGCGGCGCACCCACCGGCGCCCGAAGAGGTAGATCACCGGCAGCGTGCACAACAGCGGCAGGAGTACGGCGAGCGGCCGGGCGAGCCACCAGCGCCAGTCGGGCCGGCCGTCGTCGAGGTCGTCGCCGAAGAACTGCCACATGATGAACCGGGCGATGGCCATGCCGGTGGTGTGGAACAGGAACAGCGGCAGCGCGAACCGGTTGATCGTCTCGTTGACCGTCTCCCAGCGGGGCCGTTCCAGGCGGGGGGTGAGGGTCGGCCGGAGCACCTCGACGACGCCGATCTGGAAGATCAGCAGCGCCACCATGACGAACGTCGGCGGCGCCATGTTGGAGAACCGCTCGCCGGGCACGCCGACCATCGAGCCCGGGTACAGGCCGGAGCCGACCAGCCCGGCCAGCCCGAACAGGCCGCCCCACAGCAGCGACCAGTCGGTCTGCCGGGGCATCGCGACGACCTTGTCGTAGAAGAACCCGGCCTGGTGCGCCAGTGCCCAGATGAGCAGCATGTTGACCCAGCCGGCGGACTCCAGGTGGAAGTGGAACCGGGCGACGTCGACGCACATGGCCAGGCCGGCGAGCCACACCAGGGCGAGGACGCCGAGGCGGCGGTGCAGCCACAGGGCGGCGGGCAGGATCGCGATGAGGGCCAGGTAGACCCCGAGGAACCACAGCGGGCTGACGATGAGCTTCACGAGCCGGCCGGTGCCGGTGAGGTCGAAGTACGACCCGACGATCGTGCCGACCGCGATCCACGTGACGAGCAGCAGCGACCCGGGCACCGCGAGCTGACGCAGCCGCTTGACGACGAACGAGCCGAGCCCGACGCCGCGTTCGCGGGCCCGCTCCCAGGACTTCAGGTGCACGTACCCGCCGATGTAGAAGAACAGCGGCATCACCTGGAACAGCCAGGTGAGCAGCCAGAACCCCTTCATGAAGCCGAGCGGGCTGGTGGCGTGCGGGCCGTCCGCGCGCCAGCTCAGGATGGTGAACGCCCAGTGCCACAGCACGACGACGATCAGGCTGACCGCGCGGAGCAGGTCCACATAGGCGTTGCGGTGCGCGGGACTCGTCGTCACGACCTAGGAGAATGACACGCCCGCGCGGAACCGTCGACCCCGTTCCGGACAGGGCCGATCACGCGGGGTGGCCAGTGTCACGTTCCGGGACCTTCGGCATGGCGGGGTTGCGACCGCTTGCCCCGGTCGCCACCATGCACGCATGTCCTCGACCCAACCCGCCATCGCCGCGTGGCGACACTCCCTCGACGCGGTGCTCGACCTCGGCGACCAGCTCACCGACGAACAGTGGGCGGGCGGCACCGAGTGTCCGGAGTGGTCGGTCGGCGACGTGTACGCGCACCTCATCGGCACCGAGCTGTGGATGATCGCGGGTCACCCGCGACCGGAGAGCTACCAGACGTGGTCGCGGCGCCCGGTCGTGGCCCGCCGCGACATGCCCCGCGAGGAGATCCTCGACGAGCTGCGCGACGTGTACGCCCAGCGCAGGGCGCAACTGCGGGCGTACCCGCCGGATCCGGGCGGCCCGGCCGTCACCGCGCAGGGCCAGTCGATCACGATGGGCTTCCTGCTGGCGGTGCGGGCGTTCGACACGTGGGTGCACGAGCAGGACATCCGCCGCGCGACCGGCCACCGGGGCAACCTGGACTCGCCGGGCGCGTTCGTCGCCCGCGACCTGTTCCTGGGCTCGCTGCCGCGGATCGTGGCCCGCGACGCGAAGGCTGAGCCCGGCCAGGTGCTGCGCCTGACGGTGACGGGCCCGGTGGAGTTCGACGAGGCGGTGGTCGTGGACGCCGCCCGCCGTGGCTACCTGGAGGCGCCGGTCAGCGCCGGGCAGTCGACGGCGCACGTGACGGTGGGCTGGGAGTCGTTCGCGAGGCTGGCGTGCGGGCGGATCGAGCCGCGCGACGCGGACGGCACCGTCACCGGCGACGAACGCTTCGCGGCGCGCGTCCTGAACCACCTGGTCATCACGCCGTAGCCGTCGGCCTCGACGATCGCCACGGCGGCGAGGATGAGGCCGCCACCGGTCAGGGCGCGGGCGCCGAGCTCGTGCCCGGCCAGCGCGGTAAAGGCGAGCACGAACACCGGCTCGGTGGCGAAGATGACGGCGGCCCGGGTGGCCCCGACGTGCCCCTGCGCCCACGACTGCAGCGCGTAGCAGAGCAGCGAGGGGCCGAGGATCAGGAAGGCGAGCCAGCCCCACCCGGTCGGCGTGTGCGGCAGGTACGCGCCGTGGCCGGGCGCCACGAGCGCCCAGGCGGCGCCGACGACGCCGGCGCCGAGCAACTGCAGCACCGCGAGGCCGTAGGCGTGCGCGGGCGTGGAGACCTCGGAGAGTACGACGATCTGTCCGGCGTACGCGACGGCGCAGAGCAGGGTGAGCGCCACCCCGAGCTCGACGCGGAACCCGTGCAGGCTGAGCACGCCGGCCCCGGCGGTGGCGACGAGCGCGCCGGCCCAGGTGGCCGGGGTGGTCCGCCGGCCCAGGGTGAACCGGGCGACGAACGGGGTCAGCACCACGTAGAGGGCGCTGACGAAGCCGGAAACGGCTGGCGAGATCATCCGCAGGCCGGCAAGCTGGAGCCCGGTGCCGACGCCGAGCAGGACGGCGAGGAGCAACCCGCCGCGCACCTCGCGGCGGCCGAGGGCGCGCAGGCATCGGGGCCGCAGCGCGAGCATGATCAGGCCGGCGCCGAGGAAGCGCGTGGCGGTGATCGCCGGGGTGGACATTTCGGACAGCAGCCAGCCGGCCGGCAGGTAGGCGTACGCCCAGAGGGCGGAGCCGACCAGCAGGGCCAGGGTGGGTGCCATGGCCCGAGAAGCTACGACATTGCTGACTCGCGGGTCAATTAGATTCCCACATCACGTCGTGAAGCGCGGATTAGTGAGGGATTCGTTACTGACTCATTGATCAGTTTGAGCGCGGCGGCGCCGGGCCGGTGCGGTCGGGCCGCGGGCCGGGTTGCGAGAATGCGGGCGTGCGCATGACTGTCTTCATCGAGCCCCAGTTCGGGGCGACGTACGACGACCAGCTCCGGGTCGCCCGCCGGGCCCAGGACTGCGGCTACGACGCCTTCTTCCGGTCCGACCACTACCTGACCATGCGGGCCGACGGCGGCCTGCCCGGCCCCACCGACGCCTGGATCACCCTCGCCGGCCTGGCCCGCGAGACCAGCGGCATCCGGCTCGGCACGATGGTCACCTCGGCCACCTTCCGGCTGCCCGGGCCGCTCGCCATCAGCGTCGCCCAGGTCGATCAGATGAGCGGCGGCCGGGTGGAGGTCGGCCTCGGCGCCGGCTGGTTCGCGGCCGAGCACGAGGCGTACGGCATCCCGTTCCCGTCGCTGGGCGAGCGCTTCGACCGGCTCACCGAGCAGTTGGAGATCGTCACCGGCCTGTGGGCCACGCCCGAGGGCGGGTCGTACCGCTACGACGGCAAGCACTACCAGGTGACCGACTCGCCGGCGCTGCCGAAGCCGGCGCAGCGCCCGGCACCCACCGTGATCATCGGTGGGGCGGGCGCCCGGCGCACGCCGGACCTCGCCGTCCGGTTCGCCGACGAGTTCAACGCGCCGTTCAAGACGCTCGCCGAGACCACCGAGCTGTTCGCCCGCGTCGCGGCAGCCGCCGGGGCGGCCGGCCGGCAGGCGCCGCTGGTCTACTCGGCCGCGCAGACGGTCATCTGCGGGCGCACCGACGCCGAGGTGCGCCGCCGCGCCGAGGCCGCCAAGGTCGACGCCGACGACGTGCGCCGGCGCGGGCTCATCGGCACCCCCGCCGAGATCGTCGACCGGCTGGGCGCGTTCGCGCAGGCCGGCGCGCAGCGCGTACACCTGCAGTTTCTGGACCTGGACGACCTCGACCACCTGGACCTGGTCGCGGCCGAGGTCGCCGCGCAGCTGGTCTGAGCCGTCGCCGCGCGGTTCCGGTCAGCGCCGGCCGTTGGCGCGGCCGTTGCCGTTCGTCGTGGACCCGGCGTGGCCCGGCGTGGCCGGCTCGGTCGTCGGCGTGGTGGTCGAGCCGTTCGACCTGTCCGAACCGCTCGACGCGGGCGACGTCGGGCCGGCGGTCGGGCCGCCGGTCGGGGGCGGGTCCACCGGGGTGTTGCCGTAGGCGATCGTGCGGGTCGGCGGGGTGAACCTGGTCGCCGGCTTGTCCACCAGGTAGGCCGCCATGGTGCGGGCCACCGCGGCGTTCACCGACGACGCCACCCACGAACCCACGATGTCGCGGGGGTTGTCCGGGTTCGCGGCCATGCCGGCGGCCGCCACCTGCGGGGTGTAGCCGGCGAACGTCTCCACCTCGTTGCGGTCGGAGCTGCCGGTCTTGCCCGCCACGTCGCGGCCCACGATGCCCGACACGGCCGTGGCGGTGCCGCCGTCGCAGCGGTGGAACGCCGACTGCTGGCCGACCGGGCAGCGCGCCGCGTCGGTCGCCGCCCGCGCCACGTCCTCGTCGAGGGCGCGCGTGCAGTTGGGCTTGGCCACGCCGAGCGACGTGCCGGCCGCATCCTTGATCGAGTTCACCGGCAGGGCCTTGCAGGCCATGCCCTCGGCGGCCACCGTCGCGTAGGCGTTGGCCAGGTCCAGCGGGGTCGTGGCCGCGACGCCGAGGGTGAACGAGCCCCAGTCCGCCGCGCTGGTGTCCGCCCGGTCGGCGTCGGCGCCCGACCGGAACGTGATGCCCAGCCGCTGCGCCATCTCCACGGCCCGGTCCGCGCCGACCTGCTGCTCCAACCACACGAAGTACGTGTTGACCGAGCGTCCGAAGCCGTTCCACATGGTGCGGTAACCGTCCATCCAGGACGGTGAGGCGTTGCCCGGGCAGTAGTACCCGTTGCACGAGCCGGTGCCGCTCGCCGGCCAGGTCGTCTGGAGCTTGGACGGCGCGTCGAAGCCGGTGTTCAGCGGCAGGTCGGCCTCCAGCGCGGCCAGCATGGTGAACATCTTGTACGTCGAACCGGCCTGGTAGCCGCTCACCGAGCCGCTGCCCGCGATCAGCTGGTTGGTCGTGTTGGGGTAGCTGCGCTGCCCCTTCGGGTTCTTGGCCAGGCTGTAGTGCCGGTTCACGGCCATCGCCAGCACCCGGCCGGTGCCCGGCTGCACGGCCGCGATCGGCAGCGCCCGCGCGGAGTTGTAGCCGTACACGTCCAGGGACTGGGTCAGCGCCGCCGCCTGGGTCTTCTGGTCCATGGACGCGACGATCGTGTACCCGCCGCGGCGCAGCGCGGCCTCCCGGTCGTCCGGCGTCGCGCCGAACGCCGACTGCGCGCGCCACCACTGCACCAGGTAGTCGCAGAAGAAGCCCCAGTCGTTGTGGTTGGCCGGCACCGCCATGCAGCCGTTGGGCGAGCTGCCCTTCTTGATCTTGAGCCTGGACCTGTCCGCCTCGTCGGCCTGCGCCTGCGTGATCGCGCCGGTCTTGACCATGGCGCCCAGCACGTACGACCGGCGGGTCAGCGCCGCGTCCTGGTCGCCCTCGATCGGCGAGTCCGTGTTCGGCGACTGGACGAGGCCGGCGAGCAGCGCCGCCTGCGCCAGCGTCAGCTTCGCCGGCGTCGTGGAGAAGTAGCGCTTCGCCGCCGCCGCGATCCCGTACGCGCCCGCGCCGAAGTACGCGATGTTGAGGTAGTTGGTGAGGATCTCGTCCTTGGTGAGCTGCTTCTCCAGCGCCATGGCGTACCGGGCCTCGGTGAACTTGCGCTCGGCCGTCGTGGCCGTGGCGGCCTGCCGCTCGGCGTCGCTCAGGCTGGGGTCGCTCTTGAGCACGTTGCGCACGTACTGCATGGTCAGGGTCGACGCGCCCTGCTCCACCTCGCCGCTGGCGCCGTTGGCGACCAGGGCGCGCACGACGCCCTTCACGTCGACGCCGCCGTGGCTGTAGAAGCCCCGGTCCTCGGCCGCGATGATCGCCTGACGGACCACGTCGGGGATCTGCGCCGAGCTCACGTCGCGCCGGTTCTCCTCGTAGAACGTGGTGATCAGCGTCCGGCCGTCGCTGGCGTACAGGTACGACGCCTGCGCGGTCGTGGGGTGCACCAGCACGTCGGGCAGGTCGTCGCCGTGCCCGGTGGCGTAGGTGGCGGCCAGGCCGGCCATCGCCCCGACGGGGAGCGCGACGGCGGCGACCATGGCCCCGGCCACGACGCTCACCAGCAGGAAACTGAGCACGATCTTGCGACGCCGACGCGGGGGACGCGGCGCCTTGAGGGGCTTTTCCACCCGTCCACGATTGCCGCCGCGTGCCGCGCCGACCACTGTTCAGACGCACATCACAGGAGACTTTGAGCAGCTCACGAGCCTACTGCGAGGTTCGTGCCCGAGCGTCCTAGGGGATCAACAGGAGTTTTCCGGTGGTGCCCCGGCTGGCCAGCGCCTCGTGCGCGGCGGCGGCCTCGGCCAGCGGGAAGCGCCGCGTCACCGTGACCCGCAGGGCGCCGTCGGCGAGCCGGTGGAGGACGTCACCCAGGCGCTCGACCAGCTCGGCGCGGGTGCGCAGGTGGTGGCCGAGGCTCGGGCGCGTCACGAAGTACGACCCGGCGGCCAGCCGCGCGATGTCCAGCGGGGCGACCACGCCGCTCGCCGAGCCGAACGTGACCAGCGTGCCCCGCGGGGCCAGGCTGGCGAGGCTGACGTCGAACGTCGCCCGGCCCACGCCGTCGAACACGGCCGGGACGCCCTCGCCGTCGGTGAGCCGGCGGACCTCCTTGGCCACGTCGTCGTCGTAGCGCAGCACCTCGTCCGCCCCGGCGGCGCGCGCCGTGGCCTCCTTCGCGTCCGTCGACACCGTGCCGATGACCCGCGCGCCCAGCGCATGCGCGTACTGCGTGACGAGCTGGCCCGTGCCGCCCGCCGCCGCGTGCACGAGGACCGTGTCGCCGGCGCGCACCGGGTAGCTGGCGTGCGTCAGGTAGTGCGCCGTCGCGCCCTGCAGCAGCCCGGCCGCCGCCAGCTCCTCGCTGACGCCGTCGGGCAGCACGACGACCACGTCGGCCCGCAGCTTCACGAACTCGGCGTACGACCCGGGGCCGCTGCACCAGCCGACCCGGTCGCCGACCGCGACGTCGGTCACCCCGGGCCCGACCGCGACGACCGTGCCCGCGCCCTCGACGCCCGGCACGAACGGCAGCGGGTTCGGGTAGGCGCCCGTGCGGTGGTAGATGTCGACGAAGTTCACGCCGCTCGCGGCGGCGCGCACGAGCACCTCGCCCGGGCCGGGCTCGGGGGTGGGCAGGTCGGCCGGAACGAGCACCTCCGGCCCGCCGTATGCCTCGATCTGGATCGCCCGCATCATCGTGTCGGTCACGCCCGCAACCGTAACCCGCGCGGGGTCGCCCGGAAGCCGGCGGCGGTGAGCGCGTCGGCCAGCGGCGTGGACGCGACGGTCACGCCGTCGGCGCGTTCCACGGACATGGGGCCGAGCGCGCCGCTGCGCACCGCGTCGGCCAGGGCCCGCGCGGCGGCGGCGAGCCCGTCGGGGTCCTCCACAAAGGACAACAGGGTACGCCCGCCGCGCTCCACGTAGAGGGCCAGGTCGCCGCCGACGGTCACGACGAGGGCGCCGGCGCGGCGGCCGGGCCGGTGGCCCGTCGTGTCCCCGTCGCCGGCCGCCACGACCCGCTCGGGCCACGGCAGCGCCCCGCCATAGGGGTTCGCCGGATCGGTCGCGGCCAGCACGAGCGCCGGCCCGGGCTCGGCGGTGTCGGCGAGGCCCCGGAGGCGGTCCACGGCGCCGGGCACCGCGATCTGGGCCGCGACCAGGCCCTCGACGAAGTAGCCCCGGCGGGCCGCGCCGCGCTCCTCCATGGCGGCCAGCACCGGGTAGACGCCCGCGAAGCCGCCCGGCGGACCTTCGGCCGCCACCGCGCCCCGGGTCACCACGCCGTGGCGCTCCAGCAGGGCGTCGGCCATGGCGGTCGCCCGCCGGGTCGGGTCGAGGTCGCGGTCGGGCAGCGCGTACCACCGGCCGGCGGCGCTCGGGGTGCCGCCGCGGTAGGAGGCGAGGCTGCGGCCGCCGGTGAGGCCGCGCGGGCGGCCGTAGCGCGCGCGGGGTGCGGGCCGGGAGCGGTGCGTGCCGCCGGCCGCGAGCAGCCCGCGCACCGCCCCGAGGGTGTCGTTGGACAGCTGGCCCGCCCACACCAGGTCCCAGATGGCGGCCAGCAGGTCGTCGTCGTCCACGGCGCCGACCGTGTCGGAGAGCTGGCGGAAGAACAGCGCCTGGCCGCCGCGCAGCGCGTCGAGCACCGCCTCGTGCACCGGCCCGAGCGCCAGCTCCGTGTCGGGCGGGGGCAGCAGCAGCGGCGCCGTCTCGGCCCAGGCGAAGGTGATCCAGCCGTCGCCGGACCCGCCCCCCAGCTGGCCGGCCCCGGCCCACACGACCTCGCCGGACGCGCACAGCTCGTCGAGGTGCGCCGGCGAGTAGTCGGCCACCCGGGCGGGCAGCACCAGGCGCTCCCAGGCGGACGCCGGCACCGGCACGCCCTGCAGCTGCTCGATCGTCGCCGCGACCGCCTCGACGCCGCGGGCGTTGCCGCCCACCTGCTGCCAGCGGGGCAGGAACTGGGCCAGCACGCGCGGCGGCACGGGCTCGATCTCGCGTCGCAGCGCGGCCAGCGACCGCCGGCGCAGCAGCCGGAGCACCTCCGCGTCGCACCACTCGGCGCCCTCGGCCCCGCCGGGGGTGAACTCCCCGGCCACGACCCGGCCGGTGGCCGCCAGCCGGCGCAGCGCCTGGTCGACGACGAAGACGCCGAGGCCGAACCGCCGCGCGCACGCCTCGGCGGTGAACGGCCCATGGCTGCGCGCGTACCGGTCGAGCAGGTCCGCGAGCGGGTCGGCGACCGGCTCCAGGTACGCCTGGGCGACGCCGACGGGCAGCGCGACGCCGAGCGCGTCGCGGTAGCGGCCCGCGTCCTCGGCGGCGATCCACCGGGCCTCGCCCGCGACCCGCACCGCGATCGCCCGCCGGGCGGCGCCCAGCTCGGCCAGCCACCCGGGATCCCCGCCACGCTCGGCGAACTCGGCCTCCGTCAGGTCGCCCAGCAGCCGCAGCAGCTCGGCGGCGTCCTCGGCGTCGCGGGGCGTGCGCGCCTCGTCGAGCCACTGCAGCCGGCGGCCCGTCTCGGCGACCACCTCCGGGTCGAGCAGCTCGCGCAGCTCGACCCGGCCGAGCAGCTCGCCCAGCAGGGTCGCGTCCAGCGACAGCGCGGCCGCGCGCCGCTCGGCGAGCGGCACGTCGCCGCCGTAGAGGAACACCCCCACGTACCCGAACAGGAGCGACCGGGCGAACGGGGACGGCGCCTGCGTCTCCACCTCGACCACGCGCACCTTGCGGGCGGCCACGTCGCGCATGAGGCCGACCAGGCCGGGCACGTCGAGCACGTCCTGCAGGCACTCGCGGGCGGCCTCCAGGGTGACCGGGAAGTCGGCGTAGTCGCGGGCCACGTCGAGCAGCTGCGCCGCGCGCTGGCGCTGCTGCCACAGCGGCTGGCGGCGGCGCGGGTCGCGGCGGGGCAGCAGCAGCGCGCGGGCCGCGCACTCGCGGAACCGGGCGGCGAACATGGCCGACGTGCCGACGCTCTCCCGGACCAGCTCGTCGATCTCGTCAGCGTCGAACGCCACCAGGTCGGCGCCGGGCGGGGTGTCGACCACGTCGGGCAGCCGCACCACGATGCCGTCGTCGCTGGGCAGCACCTGGGCGTCGACGCCGTAGCGCTCCGTCAGGCGGCGCCCGATGGCCAGCGCCCAACCGCCGTTGACCTGCGCGCCGAGCACGCAGTGCACGGCCAGCCGCCAGTCGCCCAGCTCGTCGCGGAAGCGCTCGACCACGATGGTGCGGTCGTCGGGCAGCGACCGGGTCGCCTCCCGCTGTTCGTCCACATAGGCCAGCAGGTTGTCCGCGGCCCACTCGTCCAGGCCGTCGGCGAGCAGCTCGGCGCGGGCCTTGTCGGGCCCGGACCGGACGAGCTGGCGCAGCGTGCCACCGATCGCGCGGCCCAGCTCGACGGGGCGGCCGGGCTGGTCGCCCTTCCAGAACGGCATCCGCGCGGGCACGCCGGGAGCGGGGGAGACGAGCACCCGGTCGGGGGTGATGTCCTCGATGCGCCACGACGTCGAGCCGAGCAGGAACACGTCGCCGACCCGCGACTCGTAGACCATCTCCTCGTCGAGCTCGCCGACCCGGGCCGCGCGTTCGGCCCCGGCCAGGAACACGCCGAACATGCCCCGGTCGGGGATCGTGCCGCCGCTCGTCACCGCCAACCGCTGCGCTCCCGGCCGCGCCGTGAGCACGTCGTCCGCGCGGTCCCACACCACGCGGGGCCGCAGTTCGGCGAACGCGGTCGACGGGTAGCGCCCGGCGAGCATGTCGAGCACGGCGTCCAGCGCCGAGCCCGGCAGCTCCGCGAACGGCGCGGCCCGGCGCACCAGCGCCGCCAGCTCCGGCACCGACCACGGCTCCATGGCCACCATCGCCACGATCTGCTGGGCGAGCACGTCGAGCGGGTTGCGCGGGTAGCGCAGCTCCTCGATGGCGCCGTCGGCCATCCGCCGGCCGACCACCGCGCAGGACAGCAGGTCGCCGCGGTGCTTGGGGAAGACCACCCCGCGGGACACCGCGCCCACCTGGTGGCCGGCCCGGCCGACCCGCTGCAGGCCGGCCGCCACGCTGGGCGGCGCCTCGATCTGCACCACCAGGTCGACCGAGCCCATGTCGATGCCCAGCTCCAGCGAGCTGGTCGCCACCACGGCCGGCAGCCGGCCCGACTTGAGCGCCTCCTCGATGTGCTTGCGCTCCTCGCGCGAGACGCTGCCGTGATGGGCGCGGGCCACCTGCGGCGCGGCGCCGGCGGCGACCGCCGACTGCGCCATCACCTGGGCGGGCGCGCCCCAGCGCCCCGACGGCCCGCCCACCAGGTCGCCCAGGGGCACCGGGTCGCCGCTGGGCGGCCCGTCGGTCGCGCGGGCCGCGGCCAGCTCGTTGAGGCGGGCGCAGAGCCGCTCGGCCAGCCGGCGCGAGTTCGCGAACACGATGGTGGACCGGTGCGCCTCGATGAGGTCGAGCACCCGCTCCTCGACCGCCGGCCAGATCGAGGCACGGGTGGCGCCGTCGAGGTCGGTCTGGTCGCCCAGCTCGGTCATGTCCGGCACCGGCACCTGGACGCTGACCTCGATGGTCTTCGGCGTCGCCGGCTTCACCACCTCGACCGCCCCGGCACCTCCGAGGAACCGGGCCACCTCCTCGACCGGGCGCACGGTCGCGGACAGGCCGATCCGCTGCGCGGGCCGGGGCAGCAGCGCGTCCAGGCGCTCCAGCGACAGGGCCAGGTGCGCGCCGCGCTTCGTCGCGGCGACCGCGTGCACCTCGTCGACGATCACCGTCTCGACGCCGCGCAGCGAGTCGCGCGCGCCCGAGGTGAGCAGCAGGAACAGCGACTCGGGCGTGGTGATGAGGATGTCCGGCGGGGTGCGGTTGAACGCGCGGCGTTCGTCGGCCGGGGTGTCGCCGGTGCGCATGCCCACGGCGATGTCGGGCGGCGCGATCCCCAGCCGCGCGGCGGCCTGCCGCATGCCGGCCAGCGGGGCGCGCAGGTTGCGCTCCACGTCCACGGCCAGGGCCTTGAGCGGGCTGACGTAGACCACCCGGCAGCGGTGCCGGGGGTCGGCCGGCTTCGGCCCGGCGGCCAGCCGGTCGAGCGCCGCGAGGAACGCGGCCAGCGTCTTGCCGGACCCGGTGGGCGCCACGACCAGGCTGTGCCGGCCGGCGCTGATCGCTGACCAGGCGCCGGTCTGGGCGGCGGTCGGCCCGGCGAACGCCGAGCCGAACCACGCCCGGGTCACCTCACCGAAATTGTCGAGCACGGACCCATCCTGCCCGGTGGGTCGGACAGTTAGCCGAGGGACGCGGTCGCCAGCTTCACGCCGAACCCGATGAACAGGGCCGCCACGCCCGCCGACAGGGCCGAGGCCAGCCGCCGGCGCCGGCGGAGCTGGTTGGCCAGCATGTTGCCGCCGAAGATCAGCGCGGACAGGTACGCCACGCTGCACACCTGCAGGATCGCCCCGAGCACCACGAACGTCAGCGCCGGATAGGCGTAGCCCGGATCCACGAACTGGATGAAGAACGAGACGAAGAACAGGATCGCCTTCGGGTTGATCAGGCTCACCAGGAACGCCCGCCGGAACGGGTCACGCGCGTCGTCGCGCTCCGGCTCCGTACCCGATGAAGAAGCGGAACCACCGCGGCGCCAGCGCCGGACCGCGGCCCGGGCCATCCCCAGGCCGAGATAGGCCAGATAGGCCGCGCCGGCGTACTTGAGCAGCGTGAACACGGGCGGGTACGCGCGCAGCAGCGACGCCACCCCCGCCGCCGCGAGCGTCATCAGCACGAGATCACCGAGGAACACCCCGGCCGCGGCCCGGTAGCCCCGGCGCACGCCGGAGCGCGCCGCCGTGCTCAGCACGAACATCGAGTTGGGGCCCGGCAGCAGCACGATCGCGATCGTGCCCAGCAGGTAGGTGAGGGGGTCGGTGATGCCGAGCATGCCGTCCATGATCACTGGTGCCCCATCGGCGGGCGGAGCCGGGAGCGCAGGCTTTTCTGTGCCGTCGGCCACTCGTCGGCGATCATCGAGTACTGCACGGTGTCGCGCCAGGTGCCGTCCGGGCGCAGCCGGTGGTGGCGCAGCACGGCCTCGCGGTTGGCGCCGAGGCGCGCGATCGCGGCCTGCGAGCGCTCGTTGCGGATGTCCGTGTGCCATTCGACCCGCTCGGCGCCCAGCTCGTCGAACGCCCGGGTGAGCAGCAGCAGTTTGGCCTCGGTGTTGATCCCGGTGCGCCACCACTTCCGACCGATCGACGTGTAGCCGATCGCCACGCTGCGGTTGTGCGGGTCCGGCGCGTAGTAGGACGTCGTGCCGACGATGTCGCCGGTGCGGGCGCACCGCTGCACCCACGGCACCCGTGAGCCCGCGTGGTGCGCGTCGAGCGCCTCGACGATCTGCGCGGCCATGTCCGCCGCGTCGGCCGGGCACGGCCGGGTCATGTGCCGGTAGACCTCGTCGTCGCCGATCGCCGCGAACAGCGCCTCCGCGTGCGTGACGTCCAGCGGTTCGAGGATCACGTGGTCGCCGCGCATGGTCGCGGGGGCCAGCCACGGTGAGCGGGTGGGCCTCAGGTAGTCGGGGACCGGCGTGGTCGACCCGGCGGCGGGTTCGGGTCGCCCGGCCTTCACCCCCAGGGGGAGTACTCCGGTCCAGTGCGGCAGCTGCTCGTCCCAGGGGTCGTCGCCCGGCCCGCCCGCGCGGGCCTTCACGGACACCTCGACCAGCGGCAGCGCGAGCACGGCGGTCTGCGCGAGCTCCTTGTCGGTGGGCGGGCGGCTGTCGGCGGCCCGGCCCGGGGTGACCTTCTCGACGAACGCGGTCAGCGCCCGGCTCTTCTCGTCCGGGTCGGTGACGATGCGGGCGGTGCCGTGCACGACGACGCAGCGGTAGTTGGCGCTGTGGTTGAACTGCGACCGGGCCATGACCAGGCCGTCGAGGTGGGTGACGGTCACGCAGACCTTGAGCCCGTCGCCCCGGGCGCCCAGCATGGGCCGGGAGCCGGTGGACCCGTGCAGGTAGAGGGTGTCGCCGAGGCGGGCGTGCAGGGTGGGCAGCGCGCGCGGTTCGGGCTGGCCGTCCTCCGGGCCGGGGACGATGAAGCTGAGGTCGCAGTGGTAGGCCTCGTCGAGGATCGCCTCCGCGGCGGCCCGGTCGTAGTTGACCCGGGGGCCCTTGCGCAGGCTGGTGGTGCGTGCGGTCTGCTCGTACGTGTCGGTCATCGACGGCCCCATTTTGTTCTAGTACAATCTGCGAACTGTGGCAGTACGATAGCAGGGTGGTGTCGTGGGCGGCGCGCGGATTTCTGCCGGGGGTGTGATGGGCGACGAGGCGAGGTCGGCCGGTGTGGTCGACGGCGGGTCCGCCGCGGTGATCGGGGGCGGCTCCGCCGCGGTGGTCGAGGATGGGTCCGCCGCGGTGATAAGGGGCGGCTCCGCCGCGGTGATA